>JBBRPX010000090.1:0-13280 GCA_038227505.1 Chitinophagales bacterium | reverse complement strand
GTATGGCGGTTTTTAACTCAGCAGGGTCAATACCTCTTGTATATCCCAACGAGAACATTGCCACGACAGCATCAGAAGAAGTATCGATCGATTTTACTATAAAATTTTTAAAATCTGCACCTTCTTTGTTCAGGTCTATAATTTTAAGTTTTACAATGCTGTCATTGCTTTTGTTTTTTTGCAGCGTATCAATTTCTGCAGATAAAGCTGTCATGTTTTTTTGTTTTCCATCCACACCCAATAAAAAGTCTTTAAACAATTTATTGGCATGCGTGTTAAACTCCGGGCCTGTAAGACTCATGTCTTTTACATCAGCTTTAAAGGTAATTGCCGGGGCATCGTTTATAAATATATATCCCGTTTCCTGCTTTTCAAAACGCAATCTGTATAAACCCTCTTCAGGCGCTATTCCTCCAACGGTAAATTTTCCGTTTTTAATTTCGCCGGTATCAATTACCTCAGGGTCTTTCTGGCTAAAATACAATTGCTCTAAAAATATTTTCTGATCTTCCGCATTTTTTACATCTCCGGTTACGGTAAATGTTCCTTTTGCGTTTTTTTCGCTGCAAGAAACTACGCTTGCAATTAACAACATTCCTACTAATAGTTTTTTCATTAAACTCATTTATAAAATTAAAAATAGATTCTCTTTTACCAATTGCAAACTCTTGTTAGTTAACTGCTAACTTTTGCTCCAGCATCTTTGTTACTAATTCCATATCTGCTTTGCCTTTGCTCAATTTTTTTATCTGCCCGGCAAACAAGCCTATCAAACCTTTTTTACCAGCTTTGTATTCCTTCACTTTTTCAGGCATGGTTTGCAACGTTTCATTAACCCAGGTTTCCAGTGCACCGGTATTGTTTTCCTGCAATAAATTTAAAGCAGCAGCAAGGCTTTCAGGCAACGCTGTAGCATCATCTATCATTGCATACATCAATTTTGTGGAAGCTGTATTGTAATGCACTTTCCCACTTTCTGTAAATTGCATTAAGGCAGTAATCTGCGAAACACTTAAAGGGAAATGTTTAATGCTGCAATTGTTTTCGCTGCAATATTTTTTTATCGGTCCTGTTACCCAGTTTGCACTCGTTTTATAATTACCTGTTGCAGCGGCAAGGCTTTCATACAGCAAAGCATTTTCTTTGTCATCACAAATTCTTTCGGCATCATAAGAAGTAAGGCCATGAACCGTTGTGTATTTTGCCTGCAACACAGCAGGCAATTGCGGCATGGTATTTTTAACTGCGTTAATGTATTCCTTGGTTATATTAAAAGGGGGCAAATCAGGCTCAGGAAAATAACGGTAGTCATCTGCATCTTCTTTACTGCGTAAGGAAAATGTGGTATTGTCGTCTGCATTAAAACTCCTTGTTTCCTGTTTTACTTTCTCACCACTTTCCACAATTGCTATTAACCTGTCAACCTCAATTTCTATTGCTTTTTTTACATTTCGAATACTATTGAGGTTTTTTACTTCTACCCTTGTACCAAGTTTTGTTTCGCCTTTAAGCCTTACGGAAATATTGGCATCACAACGGAGGCTGCCTTCTTCCATGTTTCCATCGCACACATCTAACCAACGCACCAATTTTCTTAAGGCTGTTATGTAGTTAAATGCCTCTTCAGCGCTGCTTAAATCAGGCTCGGTTACAATTTCAAGCAAAGGTATGCCTGCTCTGTTAAGATCTATGGCTGTGTAATTTTCAAATAGATCATGAATGCTTTTGCCAGCATCTTCTTCCATGTGTATGCGGTTAAGTTTTATATTTTTACTACCCGTGGGTGTTTGAATAGTAAGAAAACCGCCATTGCAAATAGGTGCGGTATGCTGGCTTGTTTGATAGCCTTTGGGCAGATCCGGATAGAAATAATTTTTGCGTGCAAAATAATTATGCTGCTCAATATGGCAGTTTAATGCAATGCCAAGTTTTACTGCAAGGGCAATCACTTCTTTGTTCATAACAGGCAATGTGCCAGGATGTGCAAGGGAAATTGGGCTTACATGTGTATTAGGTGATGCACCAAAACCGGTGCTGTCACCCGAAAACAATTTACTTTTTGTAAGTAGTTGTGCATGCACTTCAAGCCCAATTACAACTTCATATTTATCATTGATCATGTACTGCAAAAATACATTTAAACAAATTATGTTATAGGCTACAAACAAATAAACAGCAACGCTTTTAGTTAAAAAAAACTTGCCGGCTTATAAGGCCGGCAAGCAACGATTGAAAACTGTTTTCTTTAATATAAATGGGGATTATAAATTAGCTGTCTTTAGTTTTTTAGGAATTTTAATGATAAAGCTCATTTCGTTGCCATTGCGCTTTGCTTTTAAAGCATAATTTGCTTTTTCTTTATTTACCTGTAACTGCTCCCTGGCTTCGTCTGTATTTTGAACTTTTACCCCGCCAATTTCCATAATGAGGTCATCTTTTTGCAAGCCGGCAATTGCTGCAGCAGAAGTTGGTTCAACATCTAGAATTTTAACGGCATTTCCATCTTCTGTATCCTGAATTTTTAAGCCAAGTTTTTTACGGTTTGGTTCAAAGAATGCATTGTCAAAATTGTTATCCCAGTTTTGCTCGTCAAAACCCGGAGGTGCAGGAGGTGCAGGCGGACGAGGTATTGTTAAAGTATGTTCCGTGCCGTCACCGTTTTTAAAAGAGAAAACCCTGTTTGTTTGCATCATCATTTTATTTTCTGCCAGCGTAACTTTCTCATCTTTCTTTTTGCCATCCCTTATAAAATACACTTTTACTTTTTCGCCTTTTTTCATAGAGCGTATAGCTTTCGAAAGATCATCGGGGTTGTTAATGTCCTTGTTCTCTACTTTGTAAATGATATCGTTCTTTCGAAGCCCGGCTTTTTGTGCAGGACTATTTTTTGTAACATCCATAACAAGAGCACCCTCTTTGTTTTGTTCTGTACTCACGCCAAGAAAAGTATATGATTTCCCTTCGTTGTTACCAAAGCCACCTTCGTTAAAAAGGCCTTCCATTTTCCTTTCAATTCTACCATTTAAATTGTCGCCAAAATCAAAAGACATGCTGTTGCCATCTTTTACGATAACTTTTCTGTTGTTGATGGTAATGCCATCTTCGCTAAACTCTGCAAGCGGTTTACCGTTTACTATTACTTTATTACCGGTAATTTCAACTGTTACTTTGGTGTCTTTATCGCCTTTTTTGCGGATAATGATTTCCTGCGTTTCTTTCTTTTCTGCTTTGGGTGCCGTGTTGTCCGTAACCTGTGCTTCAGCGCCAAAGCCTGCAACAGTTGCGAGCAACCAACCAATAATTGTTCCTTTAATGTTATTTGTCATGATGAAAGTTTTAACTACGAAATATTTAGTACATCAAATGTAATGGTAATTTTTATATTACGAAATAATTCGGAGATAAATATTTTGCTTTAACAATTATTTAAAATTTATTGAGTATTAGACATTGCATATAAATGCAAGTTTAAACAGAAACAAAAGATGGAGGGAATATCTACTTAGATATCACAACATTCCCTTTATCAGTTTTATTACCTCAGCAAGTTCACTTACATTTTGCCCACCTGCTGTAGCAAGATTTTTTTGCCCGCCACCGCCGCCTTTTATTAATGCACTCACATTTTCTTTTATCATTTTAGCTGCATCTAAATTTTTGGCTGCAACAACGGTGTCACTTATACCGATAGCAACATGCGCCTTGCCACCAACGTTTGCGCACAAAACGATTACATGGTCATGAAGATGATTTTTTACATCGGTACACAGTTTTTTTAGAGCATCTGCGTTGGGTACTTCTATAATTTCGCCTACAAAAGTGATGTTGTTTATGATCTGGTCTTTTTGCAGCAATTCGTTTCTAATACCAACAAGTTGTCTTGCTTCTAAAAATTCTATACGTTTTGCAAGCGAATTATTTTCTGACTGTAAAGCTTCTATAGATTTGCCCGCATCTTTGGGGTTTTTAAGCAAACTCTTTACTGTTGTAAGTTCTGCCAGGCTGTTGCTAATTAATTGTTCTGCAGCTTCGCCACTCACCGCTTCAATTCTACGCACACCCGCTGCTACAGCCGCCTCACTACGTATTTTAAAAAAACCTATCTCGCCTGTATTGCCAACATGTGTACCGCCACATAATTCTACTGAGTAGGTTGGATCGATTGTTACCACCCTTACCAGTTCACCATATTTTTCGCCAAACAAAGCCATGGCTCCTGTTTTCATAGCATCTTCTTTGTTCATGCTTTTAATTACAACGGGTATGTTTTCTCTAATCTTCCGATTTACTAATTTTTCAACCTGCATTATTTCTTCATCACTAACTTTTGCAAAATGCGAAAAATCAAAACGAAGATTGTCATCATTTACCAAACTTCCTTTTTGTGCTACATGCGTACCAAGTACTTTCCGCAATGCAGCATGCATAAGGTGTGTAACACTGTGGTGGATGGTAATTTTATGCCTTCTTTCTGCATGCACTGCGGCTGTAATTTCGCCTGTTAAATCTGCAGGTATTGTATCTGCAAAATGAATAATTAAATCGTTTTCTTTTTTTGTATCAATAATTTTTATGTCACCCCGACCTTCTCCAAAAGAGAGGGAGCCACTGTCGCCCACCTGACCGCCACTTTCAGCATAAAAAGGTGTTTGCTCCAATACGATCTGGTACAATTCTTTTCCTTTGCCAGATACTTTTCTGTATTTTAAAATATTGGTTTTAGTTTCTAAATTCTCATAACCCACAAAACTTACATTGCCCTCTTTTACAATTTGCCAGTCTTCTGTATCCATGGCAGTTGCTGCACGGCTGCGATCTTTTTGTTGCTTTAATGCAGCTTCAAAACCTTCATCGTCTACGGTCAAATCATTTTCCTGTGCTATCAATCTAGTAAGGTCAATGGGGAAACCAAAAGTATCGAGCAATTCAAAAGCAGCATCGCCATTTATTATTTTAGAAGTAGCTGCATTTAAAATAATATCATCCATCTTTTTCAACCCTTTATCAAGCGTTCTTAAAAATGCTTCTTCCTCTTCTTTAATAACTTTTGCTACAAATTCCTGCTGTGCTTTTAGCTCGGGAAAAACATGCTCGAACTGTGTTGCAATTACCGGCAACAACTGGTGCATTAAGGGTTGCTTATAATCTAAATAAGAATAATAATACCTCACTGCCCTGCGCAATATTCGGCGTATAACATAGCCTGCGCCTGTGTTTGATGGTAACTGTCCATCAGCAATGGTGAATGATATGGCACGAATGTGATCTGCAAGTACGCGGAATGCGACAACCTGTTTCCAAGCAGTTGCAGCAGTATCTATCTCTCCGCCTGTGGCAGAAGGCAAAGTAGAAGATTGACTCGATGGATCAATTGCCTTTGGGTTATATGTTTTACCTGTTATTTCTTCTACCTTTTTTATTGTTAGGCTAAAAACATCAGTATCGTAATTGCTTGTTTTATTTTGTAACACACGCACAAGTCTCTCAAAGCCCATTCCAGTATCTACATGTTTTGCAGGTAAAGGTTCCAGTGAGCCATCTTTCTTTCTGTTGAACTGCATAAAAACATTGTTCCATATTTCTATTACCTGCGGATGGTCCTTATTTACTAAACTTGCACCATTCGCATTTAATTTTTCTTCTGCAGATCTCGTATCAGCATGAATTTCTGTGCAAGGCCCGCACGGCCCGGTGTCACCCATTTCCCAAAAATTATCTTTCTTATTACCCAATAAAATATGATCTTCCGCAACATATTTTTTCCATTCGTTAAAAGCTTCTTCATCTTTAGGTAAGCCTTCTTTTTCATCTCCTTCAAAAACCGTAACGTATAAATTTTCTTTTGGTATTTTGTAAACAGCGGTCAGTAATTCCCAGCTCCATGCAATTGCCTCGGCTTTAAAATAATCGCCAAAGCTCCAGTTACCAAGCATTTCAAACATGGTATGGTGGTAAGTATCTACGCCTACTTCTTCTAAATCGTTGTGCTTACCACTAACTCTTAAACACTTTTGCGTATCTGCCGCACGGGTATAAGGGGGAACCTGATTGCCTAAAAAATAATCTTTAAACTGGTTCATGCCGGCGTTTGTAAACAACAATGTTGGATCGTTCTTTACAACGATGGGAGCAGAAGCTACAATCGTATGTTGTTTACTTTTAAAAAAATCTAAAAACTGTTGCCTGATCTCTGAAGCCGTCATGATGCTGAATTTGTATGAGTTACTTTTTGTTGATTATGGAGTTATATTTGTAATCTGGCAAAAATAGTTGTTTAGGTTAATAATTAGAAGTTAGAAGTTAGCGGTTACATTGTCACGGTTGCCAGTTAATAGTTGCGGGTTGCAAATTTTTGAATAGCCGTTATTTGCAAAAATCTTGCAGTTCCCGTTGTATGGAGAATGGGTTGGCAGAAGTGAACAAAGAATAAAAAATGTTTCGAAATGATCTCACACTTTCGTCCTTTATGGAAAAAAGTTGAGAGGAAGGTACCAAAATCACTTGTGGTAATTAATGAAAAAAGTAAAATATTTTTATAATACACATACGCTTCGCTACGAAAAACTCGTAACACCTTTGAGGGTGAAGCTGCTTCGTTTTTTTGGATTGATATCTGCATTGGTTGTAAGTTCTGCTATTGTAATTTATTTGTACAACCGCTTTATACCAAAGCCTGCAGAGTTGCAAGCCAACCGCAAATACGAAATTCTGAAAGACAATTACAAGTTGCTAAACTCAAAAGTGTACACATTGCAGGAGCATCTTTCCATACTCGAGAAAAGAGACAATGATGTTTACAGATCTATTTTTGAGCAAAATCCATTGCCTGACAGTGCACGTGCTAAATTAATAGAGAAGCAAAAGGAATTTGACAAGGTGACCGTGATGAGTGATGATGTAATTGGGAAAGATATTGCTGCACAATTAAACAATTTAGATGCAAGAATAACGTACCAGACTACCAGCTACAATGGCATAGAAAATTTAATAAAAAATCAGGATGCTAAGTTGGCAAGTATACCTGCCATACAACCTGTAAGTAATAAACAGCTCACTAGAATAGCCAGTGGCTTTGGTATGAGAATACATCCTATTTATGGCATTGCCAAAATGCACAATGGCCTCGATTTTACTGCACCACAAGGCACACCAATTTATGCTACCGGCGATGGGCAGGTTACAACTGCAGGTATGGGAACAGGCACTGGTAACCATGTAATTATTAACCATGGCTATGGCTACGAAACTGAATACATGCACATGGTGCGAATAAAAGCAAAGCTAGGGCAGCGGGTGAAACGGGGAGAAATTATAGGTTGGGTTGGTAATACAGGAGCGAGTACCGGGCCGCATTGCCACTACGAAGTACACGTTAATGGCAACCCGGTAGACCCTGTTTACTTTTTTTACAATGATTTAAACGCAGAAGAGTTTGATCGGTTATTAAAAATTGCATCTACAGGTAGTGCCAAGAGTTTTGATTAAATTACGTTATGTCTCAGAAACAAACATCTTTATTTGATTTTGATGAACCGTCTCAGCAAGAAGATGCTGTAAAATTGTTGCCTGTTCTTGAAGCAAATGTTGAATTGTCTATGCTGAAAGATGATTCTATGGAAACAAGTATCGCCTACGATTTAAGCGAAAAGGAAGACGTGGTGCTGCCCAAGCAACCAAAAAGAGGAAGGCGCAAAATTACAGAAGTTCATATTACGGCTGATTTGATTGATGTGCCGCAGGATGAAGTTTTATTTCAAAAAAAAATATTACAGCATTGGAAAAGTTGCAGAAATGTTTAAAGTGAATATTTCGCTGATTCGGTTTTGGGAAAAAGAATTTGATATTTTAAAACCAAAACTTAATGGAAAAGGTGATAGGCATTTTCGGCCGGAAGATGTAAAAAATTTAAAATTAATTCACCATTTGCTTCGTGAAAAGAAATATACCATTGAGGGTGCCAATGATTTTTTGAAGAAGAATAAAAAAATTGATGAAGTGTTTGAGGTAATTGAAGAACTGCAGCGTACCAAACTTTTCTTACTCGATTTAAAGTTGAGTTTGTAATTAATGCAACCCCACTTACCATTGTTGTAATTTAAAACACGCAGATAAATTTTGTGTTTTTATTAAAATGGTTTGTATTTATTTTTGTTGAAATGTTATATATGAAAAAATTATTAATGCTATCGTTTGCTGCTGTTGGCTTTTTAACTGCAAATGCACAAAGTTCTTTTACTACAACTGTAGATAATGATAAAGTAACCATACTAAATGGCATTATACAAAAAAGTGATATAGCAACAAATGCTGCATTTACGGGCTGGTATACTGGTAATCAAACCAGTTATAAAATTGATACAAGCATTACCAATGCTATGGCAAATGCAAAAGACAAAGTGCAATATGTAGTTTTTGGTGGCACCTGGTGCGAAGACACACAATTTATTTTACCAAAGTTTTTTAAACTGCAGGAGCAGAGCGGTCTTTCAGAAAACAACATTAGCCTTTATGCGGTAGATAGAAATAAAAAAACGCTGGGTAATATTACAGGTGCTTTTAAAATAGTAAATGTACCTACCATTATTGTAATGAAAGATGGTAAAGAAATTGGCCGTGTTGTTGAGTATGGCAAAACAGGAAAATGGGATACCGAACTAGCGCAACTATTGAAAACCCTCTAAGTTTTTTAGAGATTATATAATTGGCTGTTGCTTAGGCGCACCCGCATCTCCATCGGTATTTACAATAGTAATGTTGCTTGGGGTGGAAGACATATCCAGTTGAAGCGCTGACATTAGATCCATTAATTTTAAATTGATAATCTGTTTTGTGCTGTTGTATTCCGCCATGGTAAACGGCTGTGTAAAATATTCTATTGTTATAGTAATACCATCTTTGCTAAAATCTGTTAAAAAGACATTGGTTTTTAAAATTGTATTTCCTAACTCACCAATGCCAGATTTTATTGCAGCCATAATTTTTTCCACCTGCTCCCGTTTGGTTTTATCTGACAATACAAGCTTTATTTCCGCCCTTCTTTGATTCCGCATACTTAAATTATCAACAACACTGTCAACCATTTGTTTGTTAGGTACGGTAACAAGTGTTTTTTCGAGTGTACGAATGCGGGTACTTCTTAAACCTATTCTTTCTACTGTACCAAATACGTTGTTTACTTTTAAAGTATCGCCGGTAAAAAAAGGTTTGTCAAAAAAGATAATAAATGAGGCTATCAAGTTTTCGATGCTTTCTTTCGCAGCAAGTGCTAGTGCTGCACCGACAATACTTAAGCCTGTAAGCAATGTGCCAATGTTTTGGTTAAAAGCAGCTCTTAAAACAAAGAGTAATCCTATTATACCAATAAAAACTTTTAGTAGGTCTCTAAAAAATATTACTATCTGGCCATGGCTTTTATCAGCATTATTTAAAGCCTGCTGCTCCAATAGAAGTGATATAAAATTTATGAGGCTGATTAAAAAATAGAACAAGGCAATGATAATAGCTGAATTGCCAATTTTTTCTAAAATATTGTTGAGTAAAATGCCATGAAGTTTATAATTCCATGCAGCCGGATAATTAAGTTTTTCTATTGAAAAATCCGCTACCATTATTATCAATAACCAGCCTAATGGTTTTATAGTTAAAGAAACAAAATCTGCTTTTTTAAGCGTCTTCCATTGTTTATTTATTATTAAAAAAAGGAGGGATGCAATTTTGTGAGACAGTAATTTTTTAAATAAAAGCGTAACTGCAATTAGTATAAAAATTACAAGATAACTGCGTATGGTATTATCAAGTATTAATTTATTTAAAACCTCCATCTGTAAAGTTTAAATTAGAGCAAATCATATATTTCGACAGCTTCTTTTTTTAGCAAATATATTTTACCATTCATTGTTTTTATATCTATGTAATCTTTAAAAAACGGAGGTAGTTTATAACTTTTTAAGTTGAACGAATTTATTTCATAGCTGTAAAAAGTATCTCCAACAAACCCCATTAATTTATTACCGTAAACTGCAATATGCTTCCAATTTAAAAAGGGTAAATTGTTTTTAAAAGAACCATAGTAATCAAAAATATAAAAACCCTTGTTTTCATCATATAAATAGACAAAATTATTTCTATCAATTATCTGGGTTGGTGATGGGACGGTATCAAACAACTGCCTAAGGTCTAATGTTTCGCTAATAACATTGCCTTCATCACTGATTTTTTTTAAGGAAACATTTTGTTCATCAAATATCCAGACATTATTGTCGTAAGAATTGGCAAGTGTTTTAACCTTAAAAATATTCTGATTTCTAAAGTTGATGGTATTTCTTATTGCAAGAAATCTGTCTAAGATTATTACTGTTGAAAAGTTTTTGTAGTAGAGCAATATTTTTAAGGGGTTGCTTACATCTAACAAGGTTGGATTGCCGAATTTTTTTACGTCGTTGAAAACGCCTAATGAATCTCCATTTGGCCTTATTTTTTTTAATTGATTTTTATCTGTAATTAAATAGATATTCCCCAGCACATCAACATCTAAATAACTGTATGAACCGGGTATATTTTTTAAAAATTTAAAAGTACTGTCTGTTTTTATACCCTGCACATTGGTAGTATCTGTTATAGAAATATTTTGCGCATTTGTTTTAAGGCAAAGCACAATTAAGAATAGCACTAAAGATGTAATTTTAGTTTTAAGCACTCTTATTTTTTATAATATTCAAGCTTTAATTTATTCCCATCAAAAACTGCATAACTGAAATATTTTATCCAGTCACCCAGATTTATATACCTGCTTTTTTCATTTAAAGAAATATCCAGTGGTAAATGCCTATGCCCGAAAATAAAATAATCATAGTGTTTTTGCTGAAGAATATTTTTACAATATATCACCAGCCATTCTTTTTCTTCACCCAAAAATACTTCGTCGGTTTTGCCTGTTTTAGCACGGCTTTTTCTGCTAAAATAATCAGCCATACCAATGCCAATACCAGGAGGTAAAGCACCGAAAATTAATTGACTAAACTTGTTACGGAATATTTTTTTAATAAACTTATAACCTTTATCACCCGGCCCTAATCCATCTCCGTGTCCAATTAAAAAGGTTTTTCCTGAAAAAATAAATTCTTCAGGTTCAAAATAAACGGTTGTATTTAATTCTTTTTGAAAATAATCTTTCATCCACATATCGTGGTTACCTACAAAAAAGTGAACGGTAATGCCTGCATCAGTAAGTTCTGCAATTTTGCCTAAAATTCTTACATAACCTTTTGGTACAACTTTTTTGTATTCGTACCAAAAATCGAAGAGATCACCGACAATAAAAATAGCTGCTGCCTGTAATTTTATTTCATCTAAAAAACGTATTATTTTTTTTTCACGCAAAAGACTTTCGGTGGCATTGGGTGCGCCCAAGTGAAAATCAGAAAGAAAATATATATTTTTTTGCAGCGGTCATTCACAATATTATGGTTGGTTTCTTTGTTGAAGATAGCGCATTACATCACCAGTTTCTATTTCGGGCATGCCCTCGGTATTTTTATTATACCAATATATCCATGCGATTTGGGTTTCGCTATTTTGAAAAACTTCCACTAAACTTCTTTTATACAAAGGAATTTCTCCGACCTCAACATGTAACCCTTCGTAGTCATCCAGCTGTTCAAAAGCCCACGAAAATTCATCTTCGCTGTTCATGGTATATAATTCTCCTAAAATAAAATGCTCATCGATGGTTGGCTGAGCCACAGGATGTGTCCCCGCATCAAAAAATTTCCCTTTTACCAAGGCTTCTCCGCTGTATTTAAAATAGCGGATTATGTATTCGTATGCGGGGTTTCTAAAGCCACTGCGAAGAGAGCCGTAAACAAAAATTTTATATGACATTTTACTCATGATGTAGATTTAATTACTGTCTATTAAAAAACAAAACACCTCTTTTGGCCCATGCACACCTGTAACTAGTGTTTTCTCAATATCTGCAGTACGACTTGGTCCACTTGCAAAAGTAATAAAGGAAGGAAAGTGATTAGTATATTTTTCTTTCATTAATTGCAATGCATCTTTTACATCGTTTACCAATTGGTTTGTATATGCTACGCAGATATGTACCGGTGCATATACACTTGCCGTGCGCCCACTTTGCTGTGCAGTACTCATAACAATTGTGCCCGTTCGAGCAACTAAATACTCGCAAAAAGTTACTGCAACATCACAAGATGGTAGATCACTATAGTTTATAACATTTAGCGCTTGTAACTTTTGCTGCAGTTCGCTTTCAACACAATATACTTTACTCCAGTTTCTTTGAAGGATTAATTGCTGCAGCTGTATATTAAAATCGGCCTCATCTGTACAAAATGCAAATTTGCCTTGCAGCTTTGTAAACTCTTCTGCAAAAACAACAACGGGTTCTTCTGTGCTATTTACATAAACAGAATCGTTGCCTTCGCTTTGGGGAAAAGGCAAAGGCACCGGATTAATCAGTGCCTCCCTAATACGTTTAAGTATATTTTCTTTTGCTAAAGATGTAGCCATCACTAATTTTTAAATAGCAGGTGGATTTATTAATTCTTCAGGGATTACAGTAGCAGGTTCTTCTGTGACTAGATTTTCAGGCTCAATATCCAACAGCTTTTTTTCTTCAAATGGTCTTTTACCAATCAGCGTCTCTACGTCAGTTCTAAATAAAACTTCTTTTACTAAAAGCTCTTTCGCCAGTTTTTCAACATCTCCTTTCTTTTCACTTAACAGGGCTTTTGTTTTTACATAAGCACTTTCAATCAGCGCCCTTACTTCAGTATCTATCATTTTACCGGTTTCTTCGCTGTAAGGTTTTGTAAACATATTTTCCTGTGAAGGATCATAGTAACTAACATTTCCCACCTTATCATTCATGCCATACATCGTAACCATGCTGTATGCAATTTTGGTAATTTGTTGTAAATCGTTGCTTGCGCCTGTACTTATTTTACCAAAGAAAATATCTTCTGCAGCACGACCACCAAGTGTCATACAAATTTGATCCATTAACTGGTCTGTATTGTATAAATATTGTTCTTTTGGTGTGTACTGCGCATAACCCAACGCAGCAGTACCTCTTGGCACTATCGTTACTTTTAATAGCGGATAAGCATGTTCTAAATACCAACCACATATTGCATGTCCTGCCTCATGGTAAGCAATAATTTCTTTTTCCTCCGGCGATATTAATTTGTTTCTTTTTTCAAGACCACCAATAACTCTGTCAATGGCATCCTGAAAATCACTCATGTCTACACTTTCCT
>JBBRPX010000089.1:0-13300 GCA_038227505.1 Chitinophagales bacterium | reverse complement strand
TAATTTTCGGCGCAAGTGGTTGTAAATAGGGATAAACAATAGAATTATTTATAGTCTCCAATTTAATAAAATGAAGCTGTACGGCATAAAATAAAAAAACGCTGTAAATAATACTATATAATAAAATAAAAAGTGCAACGCCTGCAAGCCTGTTTATCCAACCAAGCATTACGGTCTCAAATGTTTTTTGAATAACTTTTCCAACAAGGCTTACTATAAAAGCTACAGCTAAAAAAACTATTAAAAAAGACAATGCAGGCAGCCATTTAGCAGTACCTGTGTGAGCTGATAATTTCACAGCTACAATAGCAGATAATTTTAAAGCAGCGGCAATACCAACAACAAAACCCAACACAGAAAATACTGCTATAATAAAACCTTTGCGCAATCCTTTATAGCAAGCAATAGCAATTAAAATAAAGTAAGCAGCATCTATAAACATAAGCTTATTATGCTAAAAGTGATTTCACAATTCCACTAATAATTTTCCCGTCTGCCTTGCCTGCAAGTTGTTTGGTTGCAAGGCCCATTACCTTTCCTAGATCTGCCACAGAAGATGCACCACTTGTAGTAATTATATTTTTTACTTCCACAATAATTTCTTCCTCCGTCATTTGCTTGGGTAAAAAACGTTGTATTATTTCAAGTTCTTCTTTTTCTTTTATGGCTAGGTCTGCCCGGCCCTGCTTCTCAAAAATTTCCAACGAATCTTTGCGCTGTTTCACCATTTTCTGCAAAAACTTTTGCTCTGTTGCTTCATTAATTTCTCCTCCTGCACCCGGTTCTGTTTTTGCTTTTATTATTTCAGCCTTTATTGCACGCAATGTGCGAAGTGCGGCTTCGTCTTTAGCTTTCATGGCATCTTTCATTTCTGCCATTATCTGTGTTTCTAAATTCATTGTTTAATATTTAGTATTGAGAGTAGATTATAAAATTGCCTTTTTTTAGTGACCTAAGTAGCCCTATGTTTTGCTCTGTCGTTGGTTGTATGAAAAAAAATTATGCACCATTCTCTGTTATTTGCGCAGCCCTAAATTTTTTAATAAAAGCCTCAGAGAAACTTTTCATTTCAGCAGCTAGTTCAGCATTTTTTGTTGCTCGGGCAAATGTATCAGACATCGTAAATAACATCTGGTAAAAAAATTCTCCCATTTCGTCTACCATCATGTCTTTTGTCCAAAGATCAATTCGCATAGCGGTTTTATCTGCAGGATCCCAAAATGCAAGGCACATTGCCTTTGCTTTTTGTGCCATTTCTGCGCTGCTGTCTGATGCATTCCAATGAATACTTTCAGGAACTTTTTCAGGATCTAAAAGTATATCAATGTTGATAGATGATTTGTGCATATTGTTATTTTTTAATTTGCGAAGTTAATCCGTTTTATTTTTAGAAGAAATTTAAAGGCTTTTAAAAAGTCTTCCTTTAAAATTATTTTCTATTACCGTTGCATACAGCAGTTTTTAAAATCCAATTGAGTTTAAAAAATATTTTTTTAAATGCCGCATAAACAGACATCAAATGGAGATTAATAAATAAAATAAATAGCATCGGGTTGAAAATATATTTATAAACTGATTCCTTCATCATAAAACAGATCACGCTTATCCACAACAAAAAAATAAATGTGAATAAAATAGTATGCAAGATTATTCATTGTGCAAAAATTAATTTTAATATTGTAAAGGGAATTTACTAATCCCTGCACTTACTAACCCATCTTTATAAAAAGCTCGACTCTAAAAAAGCCGGGCTTTTGATTTTTTGAAGACGTACAGTTCTCGAAAATTATTTTTCCGCTTTTGTTTTTATTTCGTTTTAAACCTTTTACCAAAACTATTTTGAAGCGTAATAAAAAGTTATATTGCGGATAAATATTTATGTATGTTAAGATCTATGACGGGCTTTGGCAGAGCGGAGCAAACAACAGGAGATAAAACTTTTCTTGTAGAGCTAAAAGCCCTTAACGGCAAGCAGTTTGAACTGCAATTAAAATTGCCGCCGCTTTTAAAACCATATGAATTTGAAATTAGAAACATGCTGCAGGAGAACCTTGTACGCGGCACTATTGATTGTTATGTAAACCTTAAACAAAACGGAACTTCAAAACCCGTAGTAATAAATACAGACCTGATAAAAGCATATTACACACAACTTAAAACGCTTGCGGCAGAACTTGATATTGACACCAATGCCGTTTTAAGTTCGTTGCTAAGATTGCCGGAAGTTGTAACGCCATCTACCGAGGTTATTGATAAAAAAGACTTTGAATTATTTTCAGAAGTGCTCATGATCGCAATAAAAGAATTGAATGAACATCGGTCACAGGAAGGAAGATCTTTAGAAAAAGATTTAATTATTCGCATAGAAAATATAAATGCCGAAGAAGAAAATATTTTAAAACTGGAGCCTACACGTATGGTCAAAATAAGAGAAGAAATAAATACACTGCTTGAAGAAAATGTTGGCAAAGAAAATGTTGACAAAAACAGAATGGAGCAGGAACTTATTTACTACATGGAAAAAATAGATATCCACGAAGAACAAATAAGGCTGAGACAACACTGCCAATATTTTAACGAAATTATGAACGGCAAAGAAGAAGAAGGAAAAGGGAAAAAACTTTCTTTTGTATTACAGGAAATTGGCAGAGAAATAAATACCACGGGCAGCAAGGCCTATGATGCCGGCATACAAAAATGTGTAGTAACAATGAAGGACGAACTGGAGAAAGCAAAAGAACTTGTTTTAAATGTTTTGTAAAAAGTAAATCAAAATTGATGATAAGATCATTACAAACAGGTTTTTTAAAAATGGCATTCCTTTTTTTAATATTGACCTGTACTTTAATTTCCTGCAGAGAAATTGATTTGTTTGAAAAAAACATCGCTATACCAAACATGCGGTGGGATAACAGTTACTATGCTACGGGTTCATTTTTAATTAAGGATACCAGCAGCACGTACAATGTATTATTGGTTTTAAGACACACAGATGCCTATCAATACAATAACATTTGGCTTAACGTAGGGCTGCAGGCTCCGGGAGATTCGGTATTACAATACCAAAAAATCAATCTTTCTTTGGGTAATGATGCCAATGGCTGGCAAGGTGTGGGTATGAACGACATCTGGGAAGTAAGAAAATTAATTTCGGGTATTCCTAAAAAATTTATAAAAGCTGGTGAGTACAATTTTAGCATCACCCAACTTATGAGAGATAATCCTTTGCTACAGGTAATAAGTGTAGGAATGAGTGTACAGAAAGCTAAATAATGTTAAGAAAATTTAACGAATTTGAACTTTAAAAGTTTCTTTATAGCTTCCCAATAGCAAACATTTGTTTATTTTGCACACAATTAATCAATTGATACAGCGTTTTGCTTTATATCCAATCAAAAACTTTTAAATCGTCACAGTGAATAGAATAATTCTTAGTCTGGCAACGCTATTATTCGTTACAACAGCCTCAAAAGCTCAGATGTATTACGAAACAGTACAAAAAGGAGAATTTGGAGTTACACTGGGAGGTGCACATTATTTTGGCGATTTAAATAACCGTGCCGCTTTTAACAGGCCAAAACCTGCTTTTGGTATATTTTTTCGCAAGCAATTCAGTGAATATATAAGTGCACGGGTTTCTGCACATTTTGCTCAAATTGGTTACAGTGATATCTACAGCAAAAACGAATACCAACGTTTAAGAAACCTAAGTTTTAATTCAAATATTTACGAGTTTGCGGTTCAAGGGGATTTTAATTTTTTTAAATTCACTCCTTATAATCCTGCAAATTCTTTTACGCCTTATGTTACGCTGGGTGTGGGCGTTTTTAATTTTGATCCCTACGCATATTACAAAGGAGATAAATTCTTTTTACGTCCACTAGGTACAGAGGGGCAAACAATAGGTTATTTAGGTAGAAAACCATATTCAACCACAGCACTGTGTGTGCCATTTGGCGTAGGGTTAAAATACAATCTTACAGAAAAATTAAATATTTCTTTTGAAGTAGCTCATCGGTTTACTTCCACTGATTATTTAGATGACGTTAGTACTACATATGTGGGAAATGGCCGTTTTCAATCTGGTCCAATAGGTGCAAACGGATTGCCTACCAGCAGTGATGTTCAACTTCTACAAGATCGTAGTTATGAAGTTACCAAAGATGGTACTAGGTTTTTTGCAGAGGGGCAGCAAAGAGGGTTCAGTAAGCAAAAAGATCAATATATAATTGCTGAAATTGGGCTTTCGTTTAATTTAAGTTCATATCGTTGCCCTACCGCTAATTAATTTAACCAGTACAATAATTTTAAGATAATAACAAGGGAAGTATATAAGTACTTCCCTTGTTGAGTTTATAGCAATAATTTGCTACTTTTGCCACCCTGCAAAGCCTTGTAAGTGCAGAACCGAACACAATGAGTTTACAGCAACAAATTAATCTTCATTTACTGCCAAAACATATCGCCATAATAATGGATGGAAATGGTAGGTGGGCACAGGAACAAGGCAATGATAGACTTTTCGGGCATTTGCACGGAGTGGAAAGTGTGAGAGAAATAGTAGAAGGCGCCGCAGAATTAGGTGTTGAATACCTTACTTTATATACATTTAGTACTGAAAACTGGGACAGACCAGCGTTTGAAGTAAATGGCCTGATGGAACTTTTGGTAGATACAATTAAAAAGGAAGTACCCACATTAAATAAAAATAATATAAAACTTCACGTAATTGGGCATATAAATATGCTGCCTGATTATGCACAGGGCCAGTTAAACGAAGCATTAAAAGACACAGAGAAAAATACGGGCTTAAATTTAATAATGGCACTTAGCTATAGCAGCAGAACAGAGCTGGTAGATGCTGTTAAAAAAATAGCTGCAGATGTAAGTAGTGGCCAGCTTGATAAAAATAAAATTAACGCAGATACCATTTCTCAATCTTTAAGTACTTGTAACTATCCCGATCCTGCATTGTTGATTCGCACCGGAGGAGATTACAGAATAAGTAATTTTTTACTTTACCAAATTGCTTACACGGAACTCTATTTTACTGATGTTATGTGGCCTGCTTTTAGAAAGGAAGATTTATATAAAGCAGTTATTGAAT
Source organism: Chitinophagales bacterium (assembly GCA_038227505.1). Taxonomy (GTDB): domain Bacteria; phylum Bacteroidota; class Bacteroidia; order Chitinophagales; family Chitinophagaceae; genus Ferruginibacter. The sequence goes on along the minus strand of JBBRPX010000089.1, from coordinate 8,193 downwards.
TTCAAAAAAGAGAAAGAAGATTTGGGAAAACCGGAGATCAAATTAAAAATAATGAAATATAACTTCATTACTAAATATTGAGGAGAATATCGATTAATATACAAGTTAGCCTCAATTTGGCGGAACGTTTAACAAATACTTTTAAATATAGGGCTTAATTTGCCGCCACGAAAAAAACTATTGATGCTAAGGATTTACCAAACTGTTTTAATTACTGCGACACTTTTTTTATCAAGCACTTCTTTGTTTGCACAAGACTCATCTGTGTCTATAAACCCTGCATTGAAAGAAATTTATAATTCCAAGGTTCCAAAAAAATATACCATTGCAGGCATCACTGTTATTGGTAATAAATCGTTCGATAGAAATCTGATTATATCTATATCAGGGCTTGCTGTTGGCGATGAGGTGCAAATTCCCGGAACTGACGTTTTTAATAAGTCACTTGTAAAACTTTGGAAACAAAGTCTGGTTTCAAATGCTGAAATAAATATTACCAAACTTGAAGATTCAAAAATATTTATTGAGATTTTAGTGCAGGAAAGACCAAGGCTTATCAACTTTACTTTTGAAGGCATCAAAAAAGGTGAGAAGGACGATTTAGGACCAAAAACTGGTTTAGCTAAAGATAGAGTACTAACAGAAGACATGAAGTTGAGCGCAGTAGAGGTTATTAGAAAATTTTATTACGATAAAGGGTATAGAAATGTAACCATCAATATGGTTGAACAACCAGCCCCAGGCCAGGCAAATAGTGTAGTACTTACTTTTTACATTGATAAGGGAAAAAAAGTTAGAATAAACTCTATAAATTTTGCAGAAAATGAGGAGATCGCCGATGCGAAGTTGAAGAAACAAATGAAGGGCACTAAAGAAATGTCACGCTTTACACTTTTTCCGGATAAGGTTATTAGTCCCTACGGCGATACTACTAAAAATAAAACTTTCAAAGAGTACCTAAAGGAAACAGGATATCTCTATCCGAGCAGAACAAAAGAATACCTGGATCCATATTTTAGATTTAAGTTATTTGCAGGTGCAAAATTTTCTGAGAAAAAATACAAAGAAGATAAAGAAAAAGTGCTCGATTATTATAATACGCAAGGTTTTAGAGATGCATCCATCATTGCAGATACTACAATAGAAAACGCAAAAGGGAATATAGATGTTCACATAAAAGTAACGGAAGGGCATAAATATTATTTTGGAAACATTGCATGGAAGGGGAATACAAAATATACCGACTCTATTTTAAATGTAATACTTGGTATAAAAAAAGGAGATGTCTATAACGCTGAAACATTAAATAAAAAACTTGGCAAACAATTGTCTGCTGAAGGTGGAGATGTTGGAAGTTTGTACCAAGATGATGGTTATCTATTCTTTAATGTTGACCCGATAGAAACTGCAGTTTACAACGATACCATTGATTTTGAAATACGCATGCGTGAAGGGCCTCAGGCTGTTTATGGTAAGATCACAGTGTCTGGAAATGACAAAACTAAAGATTACGTAATTCTTAGAGAACTAAGAACTATACCCGGTGAAAAATTTAGCAGACAAGATATCATTCGTACACAAAGAGAATTATCGCAGCTTGGTTTTTTAAATGCTGAAAAAATAAATCCACAGGTTGTACCAAACAATGCAGATGGAACGGTTGATATCAACTGGCAGGTTGAAGAGAAGTCTGCTGACCAGCTTGAACTTTCCGCCGGTTTTGGTGGTGGTATAGGCTTAACAGGAACACTTGGAGTAACATTCAACAACTTCTCTATTAAAAATATTATGAAGCGCTCTACCTGGGATCCTTTACCATCTGGTGACGGACAAAAATTCAGCGCAAGAATACAATCTAACGGACGAGCTTACAGATCATACAATCTTTCTTTTACGGAACCATGGCTTGGCGGTAAAAAACGAAATTCATTCTCTGTTAGTTATTTTAACACAAAATACTCCAATGCCTACGATCAGTTTGGGCTGCCATGTACATCATGCGGTAAAAACTCTTATGTAAATACTGTTGGGTTTGGCGTTTCCCTTGGCAAGCAATTGAAATGGCCAGATGATTATTTCAACTTAATTTATTCTTTAAATGTACAGCAGTACAAACTTAAAAATTACGCTAATATATTTGCAGGCTTAAGCAACGGTAATTCAACAAACCTAAGTTTAAAACTAACGTTACTCAGAAACTCTGCGGGTCCAAATCCTATTTTCCCAACCAGCGGTTCTAATGTATTGTTGAGTGGACAGTTTACCTTACCATATTCTTTAATAGGTATTACCTCAGGCGCAGAAAATCAATACAAGTTACCTGAGTTTCATAAATGGCGTTTTAACAGTGAGTGGTATGTACCAATTGGCCGTGCCAAAGGCGCTGATAAAAACAAACAATTTATTCTTAAGGCAGCCGCCAAATATGGTTTTATTGGAAAGTATAATCCAAAATTACAAGTATCTCCATTTGAGCGTTTTCAACTTGGTGATGCCGGGTTGAGCAACACAACAGCCTTATTGGGTTATGATATTATTGCACACAGAGGTTATCCTGTTTACAGCAACTCAAACCCAAAAATAAACCCTGACGGAGTTACACAACAGGAATATTTTACCATCTTTAATAAGTATACGATGGAGCTTAGGTATCCATTCAGCACATCTGCAAGCAGTACAATTTATGGCCTCGCCTTTTTTGAAGCTGCAAATGGTTGGTATAAATTTAAAGATTATAATCCTTTTAAATTACGCCGCAGTGCAGGCGTAGGTATGCGTTTCTTTTTACCAATGTTTGGTTTGCTTGGTTTCGATTACGGTATTGGTTTTGACAGATATAACCAAAACACCGGAATTAAGGGCGCAGCTAAATTTACCTTTATGTTAGGGCAGGAACCGGAATAAAAAAGACATAAGAAGTTAGACACAAGATTATTGATAAAAGACATTAGATAAAAATAACAACATGAAAAAATTCCTTTTCGCATTTTTATTTTCTTTTGCAGCCCTTGCAGCAAATGCCCAGCGTTATGCAATTATTGATTCTAAATATATTCTAGATAAGGTACCAGAGTACAAAGAAGCACAAAAAAAACTTGACAATTTTAGCGAACTATGGCAAAAAGAACTTGATCAAAGACAAACTGCCATGGATAAAATGTACAAGGATTATGATGCAGAGCAGGTTATGCTAACAGAAGTTTTAAAAAAGAAAAGAGAAGATGAGCTTTATAATAAAGAAAGGGAATTGCGTGATCTTCAAAAGAAGCGTTTTGGTTTTGAGGGAGATCTTTTTAAAAAAAGACAAGAGCTGATAAAGCCAATACAAGACAGAGTTTACAATGCCGTACAAAAACTTGCAGTAGAGAAACTTTATGATTTTATATTAGATAAAAGTGAAGGAATTACTGTTATATTTGCCGACCCAAAACTTGACAAAAGTGATGATGTGTTGAGAAATATGGGCGTTAAATAAAAAACAAAAGAAAAGTTTAATGCAGCATTTTTAAGAATAAAATGCACTTTAATAATAACAATAAACAGAAAAATAACCTAAAAAGTAAAATGAAAAAATTATTATTCGTAGGTGCAATAGCCTTAAGTATGCTTACTGCAACTGCACAAAACAAAATGGGCTATATAAATGCAAATGAACTTCTCAGCACAATGCCTGAAACCGCAAAAGCCCAGGCTGAGTTACAGGAATTTCAGGTAGGTTTAGGACAACAGTATCAGGATATTTCTGCAGAATTAAACAGAAAAGACAGCGCTTTTGTAAAAGATTCAGTGAAACTTTCTGCAAGCATGAAAGAAATAAAAAGAAAAGAATTAATTGAACTTTATCAAAAAGTACAGGGTTACCAACAGACAAGCCAAGAAGAATACCAGGCAAAAGAAAATGAGAAGATTGCTCCTATCAGAGAAAAAGCTTTCAATGCAATTAATACAGTGGCTAAAGAAAATGGGTATGCTTATATTTTTAATGAAGATAATTTATTGGTTAAACCTGCAGGTGACAATATTTTACAACTTGTAAAAAATAAATTAGGTATAAAAGATGTTGCAAAACCACCTATGGGCGGCGTAAAAAAGCCATAATTGATTGAATGATATTTATAGTAAAGTCCCGAACAGATATATTCTGCTCGGGACTTTTGCTTACGAAAGGTCAGTTGATTTTAATTTTGATCTAAGTTTACTTTACTTGATCTGCCAACAATCCAGTATATTATTGAGCCTAAGAACCCCAATAATATTACAACCAAAAGCCAAACAATTTTGGTAATATCATCATTAAATTTGCTTTTTGCAACATCTACAATTGTATAAACCCAAAAACCGACGGAGGTTAATACTACAACTAGAGCTATTAAAATAAGTATCCATTCCGCACCACCTGGCATTGATAATAGTAGTTGCATTTTAAAGATGTTTATTTTAAAGTTATAGAAATATTATTTCAAATAAAACCTTTTACAAACAAGTAAGGCAAATGCTACCCCTAAGCTATCTGCTGCCCAATCTAATAAATCAAAACTTCTAGCGGGTATAAAAAACTTTTGAATAAACTCTGTTGTTAGTCCCCAAATACTTGCTGCCAAGGCTATTTTAATGATGAATACCCATTTATTTTTTTTGGTTGCATTGCTTTTACAAAATGGCATCATAAATAAAAATGCCAATATTGAAAACATTGCTACATGTACCCACTTATCAAAATAAATGGCAGACATCCAGTTTTCTACCTTAGGCAAATCGTCGCCTGGCAAACAAATTAAAATAAGTACTAAAAAAAACCAGGCTATGCCTGGTATAAATTTTTTTATTGTTATCATACAAATTAAATAATTAGGCTACAAGTTTCTCGTAGTCTTCTGCAGCCATTAACTTATCAATATCGGCAGGGTTATCTATCTTCACTTTCACCATCCATCCTTCACCGTATGGATCACTGTTTACCAACTCAGGGTTCGCTTCCAAGGCTGCATTTACTTCAATCACAGTTCCTGCAGCTGGTAAAAAAAGATCGCTTACAGTCTTTACTGCCTCTACCGTTCCAAAAACATCTTCAGCGCTCAAAGCTTTGCCTGTACTGCTAATATCTACATACACAATATCGCCCAATTCACCTTGTGCAAAGGCTGTTATACCGATAGTGGCAATATCGCCATCAAGACTAATCCATTCATGATCTTTGGTGTATTTTAAATTTTGCGGATAGCTCATTTTTAAGTTGTTTTATTTATGAATTTAATTATTTAAAATCGATTTATTTCATCAATATCCGAGAAGACTATTTCATTACTTCCATCTTCATTCGTATATCTCCAATTGGTCTGTCACCAGGTGCTTTTGGCGCACTTGCTATTTTATCAACAACATTTAACCCCGAAACTACTTCACCAAAAACGGTATAATTTTGATCGAGAGAAGGCGTACCTCCAATTTTTTTATAAGTATTGCGCTGCTCTATAGAATATTTACTTCCTAACCTCCCTTCCATCATATCCAGTTCAGCATCAGTTAATGGTTTACCCTGAACAATGTAAAACTGACAAGCACTACTTGCCTTTTCAGGATTCCCATCTCGGGCAGCAGCCAACACACCTTTTTTGTGGTAAAGACTTTTTCTAAATTCTGCAGGTATTCTTGCCATATTATCGCCTCCGTTGCCAAGCATAACTTCTGCTGATGCATTTTTACTATTCGGGTCACCCCCTTGAATCATAAATCCTTGTATAATTCTATGAAACATCAAACTATCATAAAATCCTTCCTTCACTAATTTTACGAAATTATCTCTGTGTAGTGGTGTTGAATCGTATAGCTTCACAATCATTGTTCCACTATCTGTTATAATTTTTATTTTTACAGAATTATCTGGGAAAGGTTTACTAACAGCTACTTTGATTGCTTTTTTTACAAATGCTTTAGTAAATACCATTTTTTTTGTAACAACTTTTTTAGGAACTGGTTTTTTTGCTACCTGTGCCTGTGTAGTAAAAATAAGAGCACTGCATAATATCGAAAACATCAATTTCTTCATTCTTGATAAATTTTAAAATAGCTCGTTATTTGTGAATTATAATATCAGTTTTATTTATTTCAATCAAATCATTTTGTCCTATTGAAATAAACAGGTATTTTAAATTAAGTTTAAACAACGTCAATAGTTCCGCATTTCTAATATTTCCTGTTTTTACCAGAATTAATTTTTTAGGGGAATTATTTATTAAAAAAGATTCTAAAAAATCTGTATCCTTCGAAATAACAATTCTATCTTCTGCTAAACAAATTTTTAATATTTCATTGTCCTATGTATTATTTGCTTGCGGCAAATCAATAGTATGCGTGGCGTCATAACCTTCCAATTTTAAAAAATCAGCTAATGATTTTGGCAACTGAGCATCTATTAAAAATTTCACGAAGCTAATTTATAAATACTTTTAACTTGTATAAGTTTCGCTGCATAAGCAATACAAGCCAGAAAATCTTCTTTTTCTAAATCTTCATAATCAGTCAAAAGTTCTTCTATTGTCATTCCAGACGCCAATAATTCTAACATGCTTTCTACAGGGTATCTTTTACCTCTAATAGTTGGTTTACCATGGCAAATGTTAGAGTCAATTGTTATTCGATCTAAATATGAATCAGTCATTTTTTTACTTTTAAAATTAAAGCGGTAGATAATTATCTTAATAATTTTAAATAAATTTTTGATTTTGAAAGTACAATAATACATGATCTTTTAACAGGTCTTCCTGATGATTTAAAAATAACTCAGGTAGTGCTTTTAACTGCGTAAAATGTGGCCACCCTTCTTCATCTAACCCGTCGCTTTTATAATAACCACTTGCTGAAAGAATTGTACAAATAGCAATGTGCATTAAATCTTGCTTTTGCTCTTTGCTAAATGCCTGTGGTCCCTGCCCAAGTTCTTGAACGCCAATCAAAAGCAATACGCCATTCATATCTGGCTTTATCCCAAAATGTTCCTTTAATTTAATTCTAAGCTTAAGCCATCGTACCTGTAAGTCTTCTTCCACATGTTGCATGGTGCAAATGTAGCAATTATGCTTTTCCCGTTTATATTTGCAACAGTTAAAAAGAAAATAAATAATGTTACAGATAAATTATATAAAACAATACCCAGATATTGTAAAGGAGAAACTTGCCACAAAAAATTTTGCAAATACAAATTTGGTTGATGACCTTATTAATTTAGACGAGGAAATTCGCAAACAAAAAGTTGTTACTGAAAGTCTTCAGGCATCTATTAATAATACATCGAAAGAAATTGGTGCTTTAATGGCCAAAGGAAATTCAGAAGCCGCTTTTGCAAAACGAAATGATGTAGCCACCTGGAAGGAAAGTTTAGCTAATGGGAAAATAACATTGCAACATTTAGAAGACGATTTTACCAATAAAATTCTATTGTTGCCAAACCTACCGCACGTAAGCGTACCAAAAGGAAAAACTCCGGAAGAAAACATTACGGTGCTTACCGGAGGAACCATACCGGAGCTAAATGACAATGCAAAACCACATTGGGATCTTATAAAAGAATATGACCTTGTAAATTTTGAAGTTGGCGCAAAACTTACCGGCAGCGGTTTTCCGGTTTACAAAGGCAAGGGGGCAAAATTGCAGCGTTCATTAATACAATACTTTTTGGATTATAATACAGCGGCTGGCTACACCGAATATATGCCGCCATTGATGGTAAATGCTGAAACCGCATATGGCACAGGCCAATTGCCAGATAAGGAAGGACAGATGTACCATATTACAGAAGATAAATTATACCTGATACCAACAGCAGAAGTGCCTGTTACAAATATTTACAGTGGCGAAATTGTAAAAGAAAAAGAAATACCGGTAAAGATGACTGCATATACGCCTTGCTTTCGCAGAGAAGCCGGGAGTTTTGGTAGCGATGTGCGTGGGCTTAACAGAGTGCACCAGTTTGATAAAGTAGAAATTATTCAATTGGTTCATCCCCAAAAAAGTTATGAAGTTTTAGAAGAAATGGTGAACCATATCGAAAGGCTTTTACAGTTTTTAGAATTGCCCTATCGTATTTTAAAATTGTGCGGTGGCGATATGAGTTTTACTTCTGCACTTACTTTTGATTTTGAAGTTTTTTCTGCAGCTCAGAAAAAATGGTTGGAAGTAAGTTCTGTCAGCAATTTC
>JBBRPX010000088.1:0-13324 GCA_038227505.1 Chitinophagales bacterium | reverse complement strand
ATCTCCTTCATAAAAACCCTGTTTTGCAAATTTTAAACCTTCTGCTAGGGTTAATGGTTTTGTCATTTCTTTTTGAGCACCAATAAACTGCGCAAGTGAATCTACTTTGTCAAAAACCATCAACGCTTTTAAACCTGAAAGACCTCTTCTTTTTTTAGTATCCACCATTATTTCCAACGGCATAACACCCTTAAAGTTTTTTTCAAAATATTTAAGGTCAGTATAAATTTTATCCTGTTTAGGCAGGTCGTCAACTATATAAGCAACATTCTTTAAACGAAATACGCCCACAACCGAAAATATTACTACGAGCAAAGTAACAACAAGCACCTGCTTTTTATAAACAAACACCCATTTTTCCAGTGTATTCAGTGTGCTTTCTATAAGTTTATTATTCAAATATTTTAACTGATTTTTACCCGGCGGTTGCAGCAGGCTAAGTATGGATGGCAGTAAAATCAATGATACAAAAAATATCACCATAATGCTTATACCCGCCACTACACCAAACTCCTGCAGTATTTCACTTTTTGTAAATGCAAACACCGCAAACCCAATAGCTGCAGTTATGTTGCAAAACAATGTAACCACACCCATCTTACTCACCATGGCTACCAATGCATTGGTCTTTCTATCTTTTGCATCAATGTTCTCACCATCTTTTAAATAAGATGTGTGGTATTTATTTATGAAGTAAATACAGTTTGGTATGCCAATTACTACCACCAGCGATGGGATGAGTGCAGTAAGCAATGTTATCTGATAACCGCATAAATAGGTAATGCCCAACGTCCATATAACACCAATTATTACCACTGCAAGGGAAAGCAATGTGGTACTGATTGATCTGAAAAATAACAGGAGTATTAACACACTTAAACCAAGCGATGCCAGCAAAAAAAGCTTCATCTCTTTTTTTATCCTGTCTGCCAGTATCGTTCTTACAAGCGGCAGACCACTCGCATGTACTTCAATTTTACTGTCCTGTTCAAATTTATTTAGTTGCTCAACAATTTTACCTAAAACAGCTGTTCTTTTTTCACTGCTGAAAATGTTTTTGTTTACCCTTACAGCCATTAAATAGCTACCCGTATTTTTATTGTACAGCCTTTCGTTGTAAAACGGCAAACTATAAAATATTGCAGCCGCACTGTCTAGTTCCTGCTGTGTATTAATTGTATCAGGAAAAATTTTTACGGCATTTAATTTTTCGGTTTCAATATTTTTTTTCAGGTTAAAAGCACCGGGCACACTCAAGATATCTTCTACACCCGTAATTTTTTTCAGGTTCTGCTGCAGCTGCTGGTAAAGCTTAAAATTACTAAGTGTAAACAATTCTTTTGTTGTGATGCCTACTACCAAGAGGTTTCCATCATCACCAAACTTATTTTTAAAAGCAGTATAATCTACATATTTCGGATTATCAGTAGGGATGGCTTTAGAAAATTCGTAGCTTAATTTAACTTTATAAGCAAAGTATCCCATCGTTGCCGTGGAAATAAAAAGAAAAGCCAACAATATAAAACGGTTTTTAATTACAAACTTTGCCAGCGATCTCCACATAAATATTTACAGTTAAAAAGTATTTTAAAATATATTTACAAAGAAAGAATAAAACTTTTTAAAACACTGCATTAAAACAGCCGCCGTTACAATGCATTTTACCTTTACCGATGTTTAAAACCAGCGCCATTATTTTACGTACTGTAAAATACGGAGAAACCAGCCTTGTTGTTACCGCCTTCACTGAACTTTTTGGGTTGCAGACATATATGGTTAATGGCGTGCGTACAGCGAAAAAAACAGGATTAAAAGCCTCGCTATACCAACCGGCTTCTGTGGTGGAAATGGAGGTTTACCACAACGAGCGCAACAGTATGCACCGCATTAAAGAAATAAACAGAACACATGTATTTAAAAATATCCTTACCGATGTTGTTAAAAACAGTGTGGCTCTTTTTTTAATGGAACTGCTTTATAAGTTGCTGAAACAACCTGAGCAAAATGCTGATCTGTTTTACTTTTGTGAAGATTCACTGCTACAGCTTGATGAGGCATCGGCGCACGTTACCGCAAATATGCCCTTATTTTTAGCATTGCACATCAGTCATTTTTTTGGCTTTAAAATAGATGATAATTACACAACCACCTATTCATTTTTAGATTTACAGGAGGGAAATTTTGTAGAGAATCGCCCGCACCATACCAATTTTATGGAAGGCGAAAATGCTGAACTAACGGCTGAGTTGCTTAAAATAATGGTTCCCGCAGAACTGGATGATATTAAAATGAACCATTTTAAAAGAAGGGAATTGCTTGCTAAATACTTGGAATATTACGCACTTCACATGCACGATTTTGGGCAAATGAAAACATTGATGGTTATGCAGGAGGTGTTGGGTTAAATAGACCTAATGCAACGAGGTTTTTGGCTTTTGTATGTTGACTTTACATGGGAAAATCTTAATTTGATTAATAGAAATATCTAAGGATTTTACTAACTGTTCAAACCATATTTATCTACAATGGCCTGTTTTTGATTATGAAACCAGGTAACGCCAAACTGTTTATCCAACGCAGTAATTCTTTTTGCAATTTGAGGGGATGCAGGATTTAAATTTTCTTTCAACATGTGTGGGATTATTTTATGAAATAAATCTTCCAAATAATCCTCGAAGTTTTGATTAAAAAAGGAATCGATAAATCGAAGTGGTTTATCTGATGCATTCCAAAAAGAATGTATAATCCCCCGTGGACGAAAGTTCCATCCGCCTGCCTGTACTTCATAAATTTCTTTACCAATTAATACCGTAGCAGTACCTTCTAATACATACATCAATTCATCAAGATCTTTATGAATGTGGGGAGAAGGTCCCATTTGTTTTGGTGCCAATGATACTTCTACATTTGAAATTTGTTTACCTGTTTGATCAGAATGAATTATTGTACGAATATCTACATTTCCCGGACCGGGCTTAAGGGGCTCGGTTGGCGGTATATAAAAAGGTTTTTTTACGTTGCTGTTTTGCACATTTTGTGTAGTTGAATAAGAGGGCAGATTTAAAAGAGAAAAACCACCTAGAATTCCTGCTGATAAAAATTGTTTACGTTTCATGATTAGAATTTATTTCATTTATAAATTATTAAAAACAAAACTATTTAAAGTGCTTATTTATTCAGTGGTAAAAAAGTGACATTATTTCAACCTTCAAATAATCCAAAACTTCGCTCAGGAGCTTTTTTTTCAATCTCATAAAAAGAAGGAGGAGTTAATTGTGTAAATTCTTTAAAATCTTTAGCCAAATGCTGGTAGTCATGATAACCACACGCTACTGCTATCGATAACCAGTCAAGCATTGGGTAACAATTTTTCATACGGAAAGCTCTGTCAAAGCGTATGATGCGCTCAAATGTTTTTGCACTTACGCCAATTCGTTCTTCAAATTTTCTGATAAATTGTCTTGTACTTAAACATGCCCGGTTAGCAAGTTTGTTTAAATGAATACAATTTTCTGTGTTTATAAATTGATGCGTAACCACATCTATGGGTTGCAGGGGTTTTGATATTTTATTGAATAGATTATTAAAAAAGAATTCTATTATTTTAATCATTTCATCAAGGCTTTCTTCCTCCGCTAAACGTTGAGAGATTCTATCAATTTCATTGCCCCACACATCTTCTGCGTTTATAAATGTATTGGTTAATTCTTTAAGTGAAACTATGTTTAATTTATACAGTGTTGTGGGTTGCAATACAACTTTTATGGCCCAAAAATCATTTCCTCCATACCTGTTAACAGGATCCAGATAAATACCACTAATAATGCATTTTGGATAAGTTGAAATTTTTGATGAATTTAAATAACTGAATTTTTGTTGATCCCTTACATAAAAAGTAATACAATGTTCAGGGCGTGGCGTATGAAATTTTACGGGAGGTAACACACTTTTATCAAATACAAACCGAAACACCTGGTGCTGTCTTATATACTCTTTTAAAGATGCGGTGGGAGCTATATTTTTAAGCAATACTTGTAACATTGTGCGTTATTAATTTAAATGTTGCAACATCTTCTTATTTATATTTTTTGCACGCTTCCTTTGAATTGGAATGATTTGCAGGTTTAGGCGGGAACTGCCTGGTATGTAAGTTATAAAAAAAGCTGTATGTAATTACACATCCCATATCCCATTTATTTTGGTTGCGGCGGAAGAAATATGTGTAAATAATCAAACTCCTTTGTATTTATTTGTTCATTCGTGACAAAATCCTTTTTGTTTCATTGTCTTCTTTGTGTCTGCGTGGTTCAATACTTAAACTCAGAATTCAATATTTAAAACTCACTCCTCATACAGCCCATTTAAAAGACATTTACGGCTCCACTAAATTCTTTACTAATTATTTACTAAATTAATTAGTTCAATTAAAATTATTTATTTAGTTTCGTTGCACAATTTATATTTACACGCAAATCAAGATACATCACTTAAAAAAAACAAACACATGAGCACAGCAGAAAAAACACAAAAGGCAGAAAACGTAGAAAAGTTTAAGGCACTTAAACTTACGATGGATAAAATTGACAAGGATTTTGGGAAAGGATCTGTAATGATGATGAACGAAAAGGGCGTTACAGAAGTAGAAGTTATTTCTACAGGTTCAATTGGTTTGGATGTTGCGCTTGGCATTGGCGGGCTTCCAAAAGGCAGGGTGGTAGAAATTTATGGTCCTGAATCATCCGGTAAAACAACGCTTGCTATTCATGTAATTGCAGAAGCACAAAAGAAAGGTGGCATGTGTGCATTTATAGATGCTGAGCATGCCTTCGACAGCATATATGCACAAAAACTGGGTGTTGATATTGACAATCTATTGATATCTCAACCTGACTATGGTGAGCAGGCTTTGGAAATTGCAGACAGGCTTATTCTTTCGGGTGCGTTAGATGTTGTGGTAATAGATTCTGTTGCGGCACTGGTACCTAAAAGTGAATTGGAAGGGGAAATGGGCGATAGTAAAATGGGCTTGCAGGCACGTTTAATGAGCCAGGCTTTAAGAAAACTTACCGCCACCATTCACAAAACAAACACCGTTTGTATTTTTATAAATCAGCTTAGAGAAAAAATTGGCGTAATGTTCGGTAACCCCGAAACAACAACCGGCGGTAATGCATTAAAGTTTTATTCTTCTGTTAGGTTAGATATACGCCGCATGGCACAAATAAAAGACGGCGATAATGTAATTGGTAACCACATAAAAGTAAAAGTGGTAAAAAATAAAGTAGCCCCACCGTTTCGGCTGGCAGAGTTTGACATTATTTATGGCGAAGGAATTTCTAAAGTAGGCGAAATTGTAGATATGGGTGTTGAGCTTGGCATCGTACAAAAAAGTGGTAGCTGGTTTAGCTACAATGGCGATAAATTGGGCCAGGGCAGAGAAGCGGTTAAGCAACTTATATTAGATAATCCTACAATGGGCGAAGAGCTGGAAACAAAAATTAGAGAGAAGATAAAAGAAAACAAAGGGGGAGAATAATTATCCTGTAAATAAATTTAGTAGGGTTAGTAAGTAATAACCGCCTTTGCAAAAAGGCGGTTAATTTTTTATACAAAAGTCTCTTATTATAAATACGTTCCTTTCAAGAGATAAAAACTGCAACAAAAACTATGAGAGGGTTTTGATCATTTTGGCAATCATATTCCCGTTGTACCAAATTTGCATTGTGTAATCGCCTTTCAAAAACTTATCAGGCGTTAAAGAAAAGTTCAATTGTTTTTCTTCTGTAGCTGTTTCTGCGTGCAATCTTCTTGAATATATCTTTCTACCTTCTACGCTCTCAAATGTACCCGATTCCCATACAGCATTTTTAACCACTTTTCCATCTGGCTGCAACACAACAACAAGCAATTCTCCATTACCTTTTGCAGGTAAATTCCTTACTGTAAATGTACCTATTATCCTTTCTGCATCTTCGGCAGTATTGGTTTCCTGCTCATTATTATTGCTTACAGCAACGGCAAATAAATGCAAGGCACCAGCGCTTCCAATTCCATTATTATTTACACTTGAAGAAGGCACTTTTTGTTTTTCTATTGGTACTGAAGTATTGGTTTGTACTGTAGTCTGTTTGGTATTAAGAAGTTGGTTTATCAATAACTGTAGCCTCTTATTTTCAGCCTCTACACCAGTATATTTATTTTGCAGCAATGCCACTTTTTGTTGAAGCTCCTCTATTTTTACTTTTGCAAGTTGCAAATCGGCGTCATTGTTTTTATTGGCAAGTAGTGCTACAATCTCTTCTCTCAATGTGGCAAGTTCCGCCATCTTGGTTTTAGTATCTGGGTCTGCAGCTGCACTAGCCGTCAGGTTTAAGTGGTCGTCCATATTGCTAACCGTATTGCTGTATATTTTAGCAAGTGAATCTCTAAGTTTGGGAACATTGGTATTAGTAATATTAGCTTGAACAATGTTGGGAATTGCCTGTTTTTTAAAGTAAATATTGTAGCCCGATATTAAAAGCATTACGGCAGATAATACAAGCAGCACAACGGAAGCAAACAATAATTTATCGTATTTATTTTCACGCATAAAACAACTAATCAAATAAGTTGATGCGGCATTTCTGTAGGATAAAAAATTAATAAAGGAATAAAGTGCCTTAAAGCTACTAATAAATATTTAAAGTTTGCCGGTCACACTCTCAGTTACGTACGCAGATATCCATCCCACCTGGCCATTCTTTACAAGAAAAAAGTTTTTCTTTTCCTGCGTTCCTTCAAATTGCCTAACAATGTTTAGCAATAAGCTTGTACCAGCCATTAGTGCTTTTTGGTCAAACACTTTTTGCACACGTGCTACTTCTACTTCAATAGCCTGCTTATTTACTGTTTTATCTACAACCGAACTTGCAACAGAGACGGGTGTTATTGTTGCAAAATTTGTTGCAAGTTTTTCATTTAGTGCCACGAGGTCTTCAAACTTTAACGGCACAACAGAATTCTCTGCCAGTTCAGGGTAAAGCAGCGTGGCTACTGCCCAAGCAATACCTCCACTAAAAGCAAAGTTATCATTCATATTGTATGCACCGCTCTCATTTACGGCATACACAATTTCGTTGTTAGGTTCACCTGCCAGCACCCTGTTCAGTTGCCTCTTGTAATTGGTAATACTCTTATCATCATCCAGCCTTTTATCTGTTGCATTACTGATGGTTTTTGTACCCCAGTTAAGCGCAAATAGTTTAAGATCTTTGGTATTGCCATTTTTAAAATAACCTCCTTTTGTGTTGCCACTCCCTATATCAATTAAAAAAGTACTGTACCGTCTGCCTTCGGGCACTATACCCAAGTGAGATAATTTTGCTTCCTCCATTGCACCAATTACGGGTACCACTCTATTTGGTTCCTTTAAAAGCACTCTTAATGAATCAGACAGAGCTACAATTCTATCTTGCTTATTTTCTTTTTCTGCTTGCCCTTTTATACCACTGCTCACAACTGTAAATATTCTCTCCGTCGAAATTCTATACGTTTGCTTAGCGTAATTGTAAAGATTTTTTATCGCATACAGCGTTGCATGAAAAGTTGCTGGTGTAAAGGATATAAAATCTGTATTAATAGATGTGTCTTTAACTGCAACAAAAGAGCCCGTAACAGATGCGTTCTTCCCCATCTTAATAATGCTCAATTTAACTCCCTTAGAGCCAACGTCAATACCTGCATATAAATCGTCTTCCCTGTAACTGGCAGCAATAAAATTTTGAGAAAAGCATTGTAGAGAAACTATAATGAGGAAGAAAAAAAAGAGATAAAATTTAATATACATATTAAGCATTGCACTTTATTTAAGTATAAAAATACATTAATAAATAAATTTTTACAATTCAGCAGGCAAATTATTGTACACACTTAAGTAAATAATGTTCACAAGATTTTATCTTAACATTGAAAGAACTTGGAAAATAATACAAAAGGAACTGTTTACTAAAATCAACATCTGAGAATAGTGAGGAGTTACAGTGAAATTATTTTAAACAAGCCAACGCCAACTTTATTAGAAGACAGTTTAAATATTAAATCTTTTGTTCCAGGCGTTGCTTGGCAAGATATAAAGCGTTGTCAATACACAAGTCTACTTTTTCATTTTTTATATAACTGCTTACAAAGCCACTCCAAAAAGCATCTCCCGCACCGGTTACATCTATTACGTTGGTAGGTAATACGGGCTTATAATGCCATTCATTATTTTTTACAAGGTACCAAACACCTTTTTCGCCGCAGGTGAGGCAAGTAGTTTTTGTATCAAACTTTTCAAGAATTTTCTTTGCTTTTTCTATATTATTTTCTACTCCCCAAAAACGATCTACATCATCCATACTCACTTTTAACAGCGGCTTCATTGCAATAATTTTTCCAAATATTTCTTGCGCATTATTATCGTGTCCCCAAATTTTAAGCGCATAATTCCAATCTACAGATATTGTTTTACCCAAATTATTTGCATATTCCAGCGCATCTAAAATGTTTGTTTGTGCAGGTTGCTTGCTTAATGCAAATGCAGTAGTATGAATTACTTTATTTTCATCAATTAAATTTTTCGGAATAGTAGCTATATTAAAATCTGCCTGACGATATGGAATAAACTCCGGTGTAGCATGACTTTTAGCAACGATAATAACAGATGTTTCTAAATATTTGTGTTGCAAAATATTTTCTGTATTCACTCCATCTTTCTCTAAAGAATCTAAAATAATTTTCCCAAAACCATCTTTGCCAACTGTACCTATTAATTTTAACGGAGCACCTTGCTTTTTACAAAACGTCGCAAAATTACAACAACTTCCACCTGGCTTTAGCTTCAATAATCTTGTTTCTGAAAGATCAATTACTACTTCTGTTGTAATAAGATCTGCTAATAATTCTCCAATCGCTAATATCATTTCAAACTATTTTGTAAAAAAATCAATCGAAAAGAAGATAGCCTCTTTCCGAAAAAATAATACCGGCAGCACTCCATGCACATTCGTGTACACCGGATGCAGCGTTGGTTTTGGCATTATAACATTCATTCATTTCAAAATTATTTTTCGAAACTGCATCCACAATTTTCTCTTGAAGTGCTTTTTGCGAATCCTCATTACCTGATAGCTTGAGTGCTGCACACATGAGTCCATTCCACACGGGCCACAAACCCGCATTATGAAATTCGCCGGGCTTATTTCTAAACCTGTAAGCAAAATTATTTTTTAGTTCATCCATTGCGCTATCTTCAAATTGTATGGCAGGCCAAAAAGATGGCAACATTGTTCCTCTTTCTTTCAGCAATTTTTGTGTGTAATTTATACAACTCTTTTGTTGGTCATCTGTTCCAATCTTTAATAAAATAGCGAGTGCATTTGCCTGTAAATCCCACTGCGGATATATTTGCGCCGGATTAAATCCCATCCACCAAAAGTTTTTGGGCACATCTTCTTTTTGGTGAACCATATTTATTGCATACCAGTTAGCATCATCTTTCCTGTAAAAAAAATTATTTTCAATTGTATTTTTTATGGCTGCTGCTTTGTCAGCGTAAATTTCATTCTGATAACAGACTGCGGAAAGTTTTAAGGCCCATAGACGAAGCAACTGGTCAAACAAAACATAACCATGTTGTATATACTCGTCCGCCCAATCTCCGCTTTGCGGCACGTACATTAGATTTTTACCGTTAAATTCCCACACATCCATTACGTTTAATGCAAGTTTTAACTGAGTATCATATGTTTTTAAAAGCGTTGTATCGTGGGTGTGTTTGCAATACATACACAAGCCTATGATTGCCCAAGCAGGAGCATCTGCTCTGCCTGCAGTACCGCCATAACTCACCTTGTTTGTCGCATCTACATTGCTAGGTAAAAAGCCTGTTGGATGCTGATGCGCCCATATTGTAATTAATGAGTTTTTAAACGTTTCAATTAACAACTTGTCACCTGTAAGCAATGCAGCTAAACCGCATACTACAGCATCTCGAGCCCATACCCGGCAATAATTATCCTCTGCAGCAGCACCGGCAGCAGTAAAGCCTGCAGGTGTACTTACTTTGCGCAAAAGTGCAAGTGCTTTATCGTATGCAATATTTTCGGACATATCTTTATGCTCATTTTTAATGCCCACCCGTTGCAGGAAGTGCCATTATTTCTTCAGTAAGTTTTTTCTTTTTTATAAGAAGGGTAGCTGTTGCAGCGATGATTAAAAGGCAGCCTGCAAATGCTATTGCCTTGCTTGGATCGTTGTTTAAAAAATGCCTTAATACATAACCAAAAGTAATGGTCTGTATAAACATCGGTATAACAATCATCATGTTGATGATACCCATATAAACGCCATATTTTTCTTTTGGTATTTCGCTTACTACCATTAAGTAAGGAATACCCATCATACTCGCCCAGGCAATGCCAAAACCGGTTATAGCAGGGAAAAAGAGATACTTATTTTCCACCATAGAAAAAGCTATAAAGCCAATGCCTGCTATTACGAGACAAAAAGTGTGTACCCATTTTGGTCCGTATCTTTTTGCAAAACCTACCAGCAGAAATGCTACTAAAAAAGTAACAATATTATACCAGCCATTTACAAGCCCAGTCCATTTAACTGCTTCTTCATACTTGCTTGCATTGCTGTCTATTTCGTCCATTGCAGGTAAATCATTTTGCGAAATATCTGACGGTATTTTATCTTTCCAGTTATTATAGGTTACTGACGATTTTTCTTTTCCGTTTAATGCATTTGCAGGATCAATATTATTTTTTGCTGTGTACGCCTTTACTGCATCTTTAAAACTACCGAATTTCTTATTTACTACATCCTGCTCTCCGTTTAACTGCTTCCATTGAAAGGCATTTTGTGCAATACTTTTAGATGAGTTTTGCCAGTAGCAAAACAAAGCATACCACTGAAATAAATATACGAGGGCTAAAAACCACATCACTTTTGGCATACTACCAATAGCACTAAACACATCTTTAAAAGGCGATAAAACACTTAAAGGTGTCGATCTCATTTCTGCAATTTCTTCATCGGTCGGTTTTATTTCGGGTGTAGTTTTCATACTCCACCATACTGAACCAATAGAACATACTGCACCAAGCATAAAAGAAGCAAAAACCCAGTTGGGTAACTTACCGGTTTTGCCAACAATTATTAAAGGAAAAATAAACAGCGAGAGGTTGGCAAGTGTTTGCCCAAAGCCTGTAAAAAAACTTTGCGATTGAAAGCCTAATCCCTGTTGCTCTGTAGGTAATTTATCTGCAACAAAAGCTCTGTAAGGTTCCATAGCTGTGTTGTTACCGGCATCTAATATCCAAAGCAAACCAGCTGCCATCCACAACGAACTGCTGAAGGGAAAAAGAAACAACGCAATGCTGCACATAATAGCACCGACAAAAAAATACGGTTTTCGCCTTCCAAATTTTGGATGCCATGTTTTATCGCTCAGTGCGCCAATAATTGGTTGAATTAATAGACCTGTAAGTGGTCCTGCAAGATTGAGCCAGGGAATTTCATCTGCCTTAGCCCCGAGAAAATCGTAGATAGGATTTACAGCACTTTGCTGCAAACCAAAACTATATTGAATGCCAAAAAAACCAACATTCATGTTAATGATCTGCCAGAAACTAAGGCTGGGTTTTGTAAGATTCATACTATAAAATTGCAGTTAGAATAAATTAAATTTAATTTAAAAAAAGCGCCTGTAAAGTTGCAAACGTTTGTGGTGGAGAATTTACTAAATCACTTAACCCTCAAACCTAATCAGGTTTTTGAGCAACAATTATTTGCTGAGATAACATTTGCTTCATTGCCAGATAAACGCCGTTTGTCCAACCAAAACCATCCTGTCCCGGATACTCCCCACCGCCTGCTTCTTTTGTAATATCTTCTACATTGTATTTCTCCATCATTTTACCGGTAGCGGAATATACCTTTTCATTTATTGCCACCCAACGTTCTGCTGCTGCTTTCGCAAGCCCGTTCTCACCATAGTTCATCAATCCCTTTACAGCCACCCATTGCAATGGTGCCCAGCCATTTGGCGCATCCCATTGCTGGCCGGTTTTGTTATTGGTGGTTGCCACGCCGCCGGGTTTTAGTAAGTTATTTTTAAAGACTTCTGCAACTGCAAGTCCCTGTTCCTTTGTAGCAATATTTATAAATAATGGAAACAAACCAGCTGCGGTAATAATATTATTTTGCCTTTTCAAAGCAATATTGTAATCACAAAAAAATTGCTGTTTTGTATTAAAACAATATTTTAATATGGCTTCTTTTCTTGCAGTTGCTTTTTTATTATAAAGAGCAGCATTTGTTAGATCGTTGTTTAAAGTGTAAGATTTAGCTATCACTTTTTCCATATTATACATTAGGCAATTAAGATCTACCGGAATAATATTGGTAGTTTGTATGGATGCAATATTTTTTTCATCAGCAAACCATCGGCTGCTAAAGTCCCAGCCACTTTCAGCACCAGACCGCAAATTTCTAAACATTGCTTTTTGTTCTTTCGAAAAATTATTTGCTTTATTCATCCAGGCATCCCCCATTACAGCCTTTGTAAAATTATTTTTAGTGGCAACATCTACATCCTCTTTATAAGATTCCTGCCTTGGTATTTCATCTCTGTCAAAGTATCTATTCAGTATACTTCTATCAGGCATTTTTACTGCATGTTTGGTTTTTGCAGTTTTATCCATCCAGTAATTATATTCTTTTTGTAATGCAGGTAAATAGGTTTTATAAACTTCCTCTCCTTTTACAGACGCAAGCAAATCTATCATCATGCTAAAAAATGGAGGCTGGCTGCGGCTCAGATAATAACTACGGTTTCCATTTGGAATGTGTCCGTACGTATTTATCAGGTAAGAAAAGTTGTTTATCATGTTCTCAATAATCTGTATTTCGCCGCTTTCTTTTAACCCAAGCATAGTAAAATAGCTATCCCAGTAATATATTTCTCTAAACCTGCCGCCAGGTACGATGTAAGAGTTGGGCAAAGGCAACAGAGAACTTCCATCTATCTTTTTATCTGCATCTCTTTTTAAAACAGCCCATAATTTTTTTATGTGTTGCGATACATCTTTTTCGTCTCTATCGTTTACTATTACACGTTTAGCAGATGGCGTTTCAAAATTTGCATCAATAAACAGCTTTAAAGAAAACCGTACTGCAGGATTATTTTTTATTTTTAAATAATCCGCAACAATAATTTTAGGATTTCTTTTGGGAATGCAATCCACAAAAGTTTTACCGTCAGGAAAAATTTTTGACAACTGCACATCTGTAAAAAGTT
>JBBRPX010000087.1:0-13356 GCA_038227505.1 Chitinophagales bacterium | reverse complement strand
GAATAAAAAAAGACCTGCCTGCCGGCCGGCAGTTTGCAGGCGGGCAGCGGACAAATGCTGATTAAAGATTCAAAGCGCAAAGCCCCCAGCAAAAAAAATAATCGATAAAAAAAAGCCGCAAATTCACAAAATAATCTGCGAATCTGCGGCTAAAAAAACACTAAATAATCTTCTACAATTTCGGTTCCACACCCATCTCACTAAAAATAAATGAATAGATATCTGCAATTGTTTCTATGTTCTTTTTTGTATTGCTTGCGCCATGGCCGCTGTTGGTATCTATACGAATAAGCAAAGGGTTTTTGCCGGTAGATTTTTCCTGCATGGTGGCAATGTATTTAAAGGAATGCGCAGGCACCACACGGTCATCATGGTCGGCAGTTGTTACAAGGATTGATGGATAATTTGCCGTGGCACTTACATTGTGCAAGGGCGAAAATGCATATAGGTTTTTAAAGTTTGCTTCGTCTTTTTCGCTGCTGCCGTAGTCTGCAATCCAGTTCCAGCCGATGGTAAATTTATGAAAACGCAACATGTCCATCACCCCAACCTGTGGTATTGCAACACGTGCAAGATCCGGTCGCTGATTGATAACCGCACCCACCAAAAGCCCGCCGTTACTGCCGCCACGCAAAGCAAGCCTTGCCGATGTGGTGTACTTTTCTTTTATTAAATATTCGCCTGCGGCAATAAAATCATCAAATACATTCTGCTTTTTAAAGAGCATTCCTGCCTCGTGCCACTTTTCGCCATACTCACCACCGCCTCTTAAATTTGCTTGTGCATACACGCCACCAGCATCTAAAAAGGGAAGAAGTGTTGCGCTAAAACCCGGCTCCAGATTTATATTGAAACCACCATAGCCGTACAACAATGTTACATTGCTGCCGTCTTTTTTTATTCCTTTTTTATTGATGATGAACATCGGGATTTTAGTGCCGTCCTTGCTTGTGTAAAAAACCTGTTTGGTTTCGTAATCATCCGGATTAAAAGCTACTTCGGGCTTTCTAAAAATACTGCTCTTGCCACTAGCAACATCATACTTGTAAATAGTTGGCGGTACAGTGAAAGATGTGAAAACGTAGAACAATGTTTTATCATCTCTGTGGCCACCAAGGTTTCCTCCATTGCCAAGGCTCGGATATTTTACTTCGCCCAGTTTTTTACCGGTAAAATCGTATACATAAGTACGGGTGCTGACATCTTTTAAATAATCTACAAATAATCTTCCACCACCTGCATTTACATTTTGTAACGGTTCTGTGGTTTCTGCAATAATGGTTTTTGCTAAAACGGCATCCATGGTTTTTATTGGAATAGAAATTACTTTTCCGTTTGGCGCACCATCATTTGTTTTCAAAATAAAATCGGTTGCAGTGTTTTCAACAATGTTGTATTCGCTGTTGCTTACTTCTTTTATAAGTTTTTTAAATGTTTTATCGCCGCTTATTAAATTTCTCACCCACAAGGCATTTCCATCAAAGCCTTTGCCTCTGTCGCTTATGTTTAAGTACAAATATTTTTCATCTTCGCTGGTACTTGCAGTATGAAAACGTTGTGGGTTATTTTTATCTTCATAAATTAAAACATCGGTGCTTTGTGCAGTTCCAACTTTGTGAAACCATACCTGGTGATTTTCATTTTTTACAGTTAATGCACTTGCCCCTTTTTCAGGTGCAGGGTAGCGGCTGTAATAAAATCCATCGCCACTCCAGGCTGCACCACTTATTTTAACCCAATCGAGTTTGTCTTCTAAATCTTTACCGGTGGTCATGTCCCGCACTTTGTAAGTCTGCCAATCACTGCCACCTTCGCTTAAACCGAGTACTGCGTATTTTCCATTTTTACTAAGCGTAAAAGCGGTAAGCCTAGTTGTGCCGTCTTTGCTTAATTTGTTAGGGTCAATAACTTCTTCAGCTTTTCCATCGAGACCTTTTTGGCGGTAGAGTACTGACTGGTTTTGCAAACCACTGTTTTTATAAAAATAATACCACTCACCTTTTCTAGTTGGTGCAGAATATTTTGGGTAATTAAATACTTTTTCAAGAGCTGACTGAAACTTTGCACGAAAGGGCAATTTATCAAGGTAGCCAAATGTTATTTTGTTCTCTGCTGTAACCCAGGCTTTTGTTTCAGCACTTTTATCATCTTCCATCCAGCGGTAAGGATCGGCTACTTTGTTTCCGAAATATGTATCCACCGTATCAGTTTTTCTGGCGAAAGGGTAAGTTAATTGTGCCTGCGCATCTATCATTGTAAATAACATTAGGGAGAATAATAAGAGTTTCATGGAGTAGTTTTGTAAATGGTGAATGGTCGATAGTTAATTATCAATGGTGAATTTACTTAAATTAAGCTTCGAAAACCTCACCCCCGCCTCTCCAAAGGAGAGGAGCCGCACTTCAAAATTTTAAAGAAACTTCAAAATATCAAAGACTGAAGTCCCCTTCGGGGGATTTAGGGGGCTACAGCAATATCCCCTTCAAGAAAAAGTATGCTACCGAAAAGTAAATTACAATACCCGTTACATCAACCAAGGTTGCTACAAAAGGTGCGGATGATGCAGCAGGATCGAGCTTTAATCTTTTAAGAATAAGCGGAAGCATGGAACCCATTAAACTGCCCCATAAAACAATTCCTATGAGCGAAAAGAAAATCGTTGCTGCCACTAATTTCCAATAGATACCATAATCGAAAATATGTAAGTTTTGCCAGATAATAATTCTAAAAAAACCGATGCTCCCAAGTATTACACCTAGTATAAACCCAGATATTAATTCTCTTCGCATTACCCGCCACCAGTCAGTAAGTGTAACTTCGCCCAGCGCCATTGCCTGTATAATAAGTGTGCTAGCCTGCGAGCCACTATTGCCTCCGCTACTCATAATTAATGGTATAAATAACGCAAGCACGGTTGCGGCTTCAATTTCGTGTTGAAAGAACTGCATGGCTGTAGCTGTAAGCATTTCACTTAAAAAAAGTATTACCAGCCAACCAGCTCTTTTTCGGATTAATTTTGGAATACTAATATCCAGGTAAGGCGCATCCAATGCCTGCGTACCGCCAATTTTTTGAATATCTTCTGTATATTCTTCCTGCGCCACCCAAAGCATATCATCGATTGTTACAATGCCCAGAAGAATATTTTTTTCATCTGTAACAGGTAACGCCACACGGTTATTCATTTTAAAAACCTGCCCCGCCATTTCCTGGTCGTCATTCACTTTTAATGAAATAAACCGTTCATCCATAAGGTCGCTCACCTTCGCATCGGGCGCTGCCAAAATAAAATCTCTAATTCTGATGTCATCAATTAATTCACCCTTACCGTTAATGATGTAAATAACATCAATCGTTTCGCTGTTTGTTCCCCATCGGCGTATCGTTTCTAAAACTTCATTTACGGTATTGTATTCATATACATAAACATAATCGGGCGTCATCAGCCTTCCCACACTATTTTCAGGATAGCCTAAGAGTTCCAAAGTGATTTTTCTCTCTGCCGGTTCCAGCGTTTTAATTAATTCCCGTACGGTACCTGTAGGCAATTCTTCAAAAAAATCTACCCGGTCATCGGGCGGCAGTTCATTTAAAAGTTCTGCACTTTTAAATGCCGGTAGGTTTTTTATAATTCTTTTCTGCTCGTTTGAATCTAAAATTTTAAAAACACTTGCCGCCCGGTGTATGGAGAGATGAGAAATAATCTGCGTTTCATAATCATCAAACTCATAAATAAGATCTGCAACATCACTGATATTTTGATCATTTAAAAATTCTTTGATGGCAAGCTGGTCTTCGGATGCAATTGCTTCTTCAAACATTTGCTGCAGAGATATTTCCGGCGTTTCCAAAGACATGAATAGTATTTATTAGTTTTGTTTAAAAGTGCCACAATTTACCCTTTTACTTTTAAATTTCTTTAATGATTCTTGCAAGTTTGTATATGGCTGGAAGCCTTCGTAAAGGTAGAGGTGTTTTTACCAGCGAAATAATTTTAGCTGATACCGTTATTGAAGTTGCGCCGGTTATAGTTATGCCGGCGGCAGACAGGCTATTGCTTGACAAAACGCTTTTACACGATTATATTTTTGAATGGGGAACTGATAAAACTCAATGTTGCATGGCATTGGGTTTAGTGCCGATTTATAACCATAGTTATGAAAGCAACTGCGAATATTTTATGGATTATGGCAACGAAACAATCATGTTGAAAACAGTGAGAAATATTGAAGTAGGAGAGGAGGTTTTAATAAATTACAATGGTGATTTTGATAATAAAACACTGTTATGGTTTGATGCACAATAAATGTTTAAATAAGCGAATCTTTTACAATTTTAAAGTTCTGTTTTCAGAAAAACGCTTCAGCTTCCCTTTTTGAGCCTCTTAACATTTTTGAAATCTACATTATATGGTGAACTGTTTTCTTCTTTAGAACCGTTGACAATATTTATTTAATGTTTCGCAATTCAATTTAGCTTTCAGGATTGCAGCGTTAAAGTATTAATAAGATAGTTCAAATACCAAGCTGGTAGTAAAGAATGGTCATGTATTGTTTTACTATGAATTTGAATTAACCTTTATATTTACATATAATTTTTTATTGTATGAAAGTACTTTTTACAGTCCTCATTCTTTTGTGCGCTATCACAATTTTGCCTGCTCAAAGAATTTCTAAAATTTCGTTAAGTACTTCCGGAGAATTAAAAATGTTTTCCATCACTACGGATGATAATGCTGTTATCAATTTAACTCCCAATGGCGATGTAATAAATTATGGCACGGAATATTTTTCAGAGAAAATTCAAAATTACTCAAGGGTAGAAAAATTTAACGGACGGGTAGATGTATATGGAGCTACAGATGATAAAGCATTACAAGGTAAATTAAAGTATATAGGCAGAACTGCCATTACCTATTATGCCTCGTACGATATTGAAGCACTAAGAGGGAAAATAAAAAATATTGGAAACTTAGCAGTTAGCTATTTTATGGAATACGACGATGCAAGTTTAAAAGGGAAAATGAAAAGTATTGGAAGCAGCCAGCTGCAATATTTTACAAGTTTTGATAACGAAACTTTGCGTGGAAAATTAAAGAATGTTGGAAGCACAAGTTTAAACTATTACACTTCTTTTGAGGATAAAGCTATTAAGGGAAAAATAAAAAATATTGGGCAAACCAATTTTACTTATTATACTTCTTTTGAAAAGCAATTTGCTGGCGGAATGAAAACCGGAAGCCAGAATATAAATGTTTCAGGCATTACCTATTTTATACAATAATTACTTATTAAAAAATAACTTTTGAAAACACTATTATTATTTCTGTTGTGTATGCCTGCTGTTTTGTTTTCGCAAACAAAAGATAAAAAATTTCAGCATGATGTTGAAGCATTGGTAAAAGGGTATGACGGTGAAATTGGTATTTATATTAAAAGTTTGAAAACCGGAAAAGTTGTTCAATTAAATGCTGATACTATTTTTCCTACAGCCAGCATAGTAAAAATTCCAATTCTTATAGGTATCATTAACAAAATAAGCCAAGGGAAACTGACTTACCACCAAGAAGAAACCTACAATGATTCCATGTTATATGCAGGTGTAGATATTTTAGGTTCATTTAAAAATGGCGAGAAGATTGAACTTTCAAAATTGATTATGCTCATGCTTGCAATGAGTGACAATACGGCTAGTTTATGGTTGCAAAAAATAGCAGGCACGGGCACTGTTATTAATGAATTAATGGAGGAAAATGGTTTTGTAAATACCCGGGTAAATTCTAAAACCGTTGGGAGGGAGAATGAGCGTAATGAGTTTGGCTGGGGACAAACTACACCCAAAGAATTAGCCGCAGTTTTTGAAAAATTTTACAGAGGCGGAATAATAAATGATAGCCTTAGTAAAAAATGATTCGTTTATTGGGTAGAAATTACTGGGATGAAGAGGCATTGAGTGAAATACCTTCAACAATTTTCGTGGCCAGCAAAAGTGGTGCTGTTGATGCAAGCAGAAGTGAAATATTATTAGTGATGGCCAAGGAGCCTTATATATTATCTGTATTCACAAAAAATAATAAAGATAAAAGCTGGGATTATAAAAATGAAGCGTGGGTACTTATCAGAAAATTATCGAAAATTGCTTATGCGTTTTACAGCAAATAATTTTAAATTATACTTTTCTTTTTAGATTTAAATAATCTAAATAGTAGACGATTTTTATACTAAACTCATTACTGTGAGGATTATTAAATATAGCAATAAGATTTTTAGAATAGTTATAATTGCTGTAAGGATCTAAATAAACGTTGCCGCCAAGCCCGTTTTTCCAGTTAAATGTTAAACGGCTGCCCCACTTAAAATCCCATGTGTAAAACATATCAATATTAAAAACATTAAAATTTCGGTTTCTTCCCTCAGAGAAAGGAAAGTCGTTCCAATCACCGTCTGTTTTTAATTTGTAAAAAGACCTGTTTATTATGTTTGTCCAGTTATGCCGCAAGCGTATTGTTGCATTCATACGCGGCGTAAAATTATATTGTCCACCAACAATAACATTGTTAGTTTTTACTGTCCTAAAAGCTATGATTGGGTCATTGTATCCGCTTACCAAGGTGCTCACTGTATCTCTGTGTGAGAAGCCCCATTGGCCTTTATCAACGGTTCTTTCAAAGCTTGCATTTAATTGAAATTTATCGCTAAACCGGTAACGGCTGTTCAATCTCAATGTTAGATATGCATCATCCTTTACTTTACTCTCGGCACCACCAATAAACCATCCTCCAAATAATTTTTTTCTACTGTCACTGCTACCGCCAATTCCTAAAAAAACATAAGCAAACTTATTTAATTTTAACCCAGGTGTTCTTGCTTCAAAAAAATCAACAAACCGAATAGGTTTTGTACTTAACCTTAAATTTGCATCCCAAAAATTTTTAAAAAGAAAATTGGCTCCGCTTGAAATATCAAGGGAGTTCCATTTAAAAGGTTTGTATAAATACGTGTTCCTGTAGTTTATATTATAACTATGGCTCAAATATCCCTTTGTTGGTTTATTAAAATTTAAACTTGCACCGCCAAATTGCTCAAACGAATTGTTGTTTTGCAAATAACCTAAATCGTTGGGATCGTATTTGTCGCTTTCAATATTGATACCTGAATTCCACCGCCATTTTCCGCTTATTTTTCCGCCACTTAATTCTGTTTTATAACCCTCGTAATTACCCTGCTTTCCGGTTATGTTGCTATACTTTGCCGAAGCTTTTATATTATAATTGTTGGCTCTATCAAACATCGAAACATCTAAGCCAGTAACATTGGCATTCCTGCTATTCCCTTTACGGATGACATTTGTATTTGTAAGCGTAACCGATGATCTGTTTTTTAATGACTGATCAAGTACAAGTACATTATAATTTGTAAGAGGCTCAATTAAAATGGTGGAATCAAATTTAGAAATATTGTTTGTTAGAATTGCCTCCATGGGCTTTGTTACTGCATTAAACACCCCAATACCCAAATTGTGTTTTGTACGTCCGCTTAATTTTGTTGCATTGTATAATCTTGTAATTCCAGGATTTTTATTAATTGAATATTGTGTATTATTTTTTGCAAAATTGAGTACCTGGCCTGTGCCTATGGGTTCGGCACCAATCCGCCTGCTATAAAACAAACCTGCTTTATTAAAAAGTTCTGTTCCTTCAGTAAAAAATGGACGGTAATCATCAAATTTTACCTGAAATGGGGTCAGGTTTAAAAAGACATTGTCACTTTGAACCTGAGCAAAATCGGGTATCAGCGTAACATCTAATGTAAAACTCTCGTTGATGCCGTATTTTACATCCATTCCGCCGCTTTTTATGTATTCCGTTTGCGTGGAGCCATCAACGCTTGGTGACTGCCTAACACCACCACTGATGTAAGGTAAAAATGAAAGCCGAAGAGGAGGAATGATGTTGGCTAGATTGGTTAATTCTCCCCATTGGTTTATACTACCGTCCTGATTAGGATCTTGGGGACTCCATGTATCATTTTCATTTGTTTTTCTAATAAAACGGGTTAGTTGTAAACCCCAGGTCTGAACATCTTTTTTAGCAAAACGAATAGCGCTAAATGGTATTTTCATCTCAACAATCCACCTATCAGATTCAATATCTACAGCACTTTCCCATACGGCATCCCAACTACGATCTGTGCCGTTTGCAGCTGATTGTCTTGCATCGCCTTGAACGCCTGCCGCTGTAACCTGAAAAATAAAACCGTTTTGTTTATCTAAATAAGGATCTAATCCTATTGTAAAAATATCGCAATCCTGTCGGTCATTTCCATCTCTTTGTGTTAACTGTCTGCGTATGTTTTTTACATCATCATACATAGTTGCAAATACAAAAACCGCTTCATTGTTATATACAATTTTTACGTCTGTTTTTTTTGTGGTAGGTTTTCCAAAGTCAGGTGACGATATTATAAAATCATTAATGAGATCAACGTTTTTCCAAGCGGCGTCATCATCTTTCCCATCAATTTTTATATTACCGGTTACTTTTGTAGCATTGTGTTTTTTTGTTTGTGCAACACAAATAATATTGGCAGCTAGTAAAAGTATAATTAACAAATATCTCATTAGTAAAGACGAAAATAAAAAGTTTACTTTCAAAATAATTCTAAAAAATTATGAATGGTGAATGGAGTTGTATAGTGGGATATATGAAAAAACGGCTGGTGATTTTACAACAGCCGTTTTTAGGTTAATATTTATTTTGCCTGTTTTTCTGCAAATTCTCTTCTTATTATATTAAGTGCAGCACCTGCTTTAAACCACTCAATTTGTTGTTTGTTGTAAGTATGGTTTACCATTATTTCATCTTTTGTACCGTCTTTGTGTTTAATTACCATCTTTAATTTTTTACCTGGCGCAAAAGTTTTTAAACGAATAATATCTATTACATCGTCTTCTTGAAACTTGTCATAATCAGCTTTGTCATCAAAAGTAAGCGCAAGCATTCCTTGTTTTTTAAGATTGGTTTCGTGTATACGGGCAAAAGATTTTACCAATACCGCTCTAACGCCTAAATGGCGTGGTTCCATAGCTGCATGTTCCCTGCTGCTGCCTTCGCCATAATTTTCATCTCCAACAACTATTGTACCTATGCCTGCTGCTTTGTAGGCACGTTGGGTATCTGGTACTGCACCATATAAGCCTGTAATTTGATTTTTTACCAGGTTGGTTTTATCGTTCGCAAAATTTACCGCACCAATCAACATATTGTTGCTGATATTGTCCAAATGTCCCCGAAATTTTAACCATGGGCCTGCCATCGAAATATGATCTGTTGTACATTTTCCTTTTGCTTTAATCAGTAATTTTAAACCCAACAAGTCATCACCTTCCCATGCCGCAAAGGGTTCTAAAATTTGTAGTCTTTTACTATTAGGCGATACAATTACGTTTACACCGCTGCCATCGGTAGCCGGTGGCTGAAAACCAGGGTCATCAACTGCAAAACCTCTTGGCGGTAACTCGTAACCTGATGGTGCATCCAGTTTTACCCATTCACCTTTGTCATTTAACAAAGAATCTGTAAGTGGGTTAAAATTTAAATCACCTGCAATAGCCATTGCTGTTACAATTTCAGGTGAGCCAACAAATGCAAAAGTATTTGGGTTGCCATCTGCACGCTTTGCAAAGTTTCTATTAAAGCTGTGTACGATGGTATTTTTTTCTGCTTTTTCTGCGCCTACACGTGCCCACATTCCTATACATGGCCCACAGGCATTTGCAAAAACGGTTGCACCTATTTTTTCAAATGTGTCTAAAAAACCATCTCTCTCAATAGTGAAACGAACTTGTTCTGAACCTGGTGTTATGGTAAATTCTGAATGTAACCTTAAGCCTTTTTCAGTAACCTGTTTTGCCAGACTTTCGGCACGGCTTATATCTTCGTAAGAAGAATTTGTACAGCTGCCAATTAAGCCAACTTCAATTTTGGTAGGCCAGCCATTTGCTGCCGCCGCTTCTTTCATTTTAGAAATAGGCGTTGCTAAATCTGGCGTGAAGGGGCCATTTAAATGTGGCTCCAAAGTATTTAAATCTATTTCTATTACTTGGTCAAAATAAGCTTGCGGATTTGCATAAACTTCTGCATCGCCGGTAAGATGCTCTTTAATTGTATCTGCCATTGCTGCAATTTCTGCACGGCCTGTAGCAGAAAGATAACGGCTCATGCTATCATCATAACCAAAGGTTGAAGTAGTGGCACCAATTTCTGCACCCATGTTACAGATCGTTCCTTTGCCTGTACAACTCATGCTGGTAGCCCCTTCGCCAAAATATTCAACCACTGCGCCTGTACCACCTTTTACAGTAAGTATGCCTGCTACTTTTAATATTACATCTTTTGCTGCAGTCCAGCCATTTAGTTTTCCAATAAGTTTTACACCAATTAATTTAGGCATTTTAAGTTCCCATGCAAGTCCGGCCATAACATCGCACGCATCTGCGCCACCCACTCCAATAGCTATCATTCCAAGACCACCTGCATTTACAGTATGGCTATCAGTTCCAATCATCATACCACCGGGGAAGGCGTAATTTTCTAACACTACTTGGTGTATAATTCCTGCGCCGGGTTTCCAAAAACCGATACCATATTTGTTTGAAACAGACGAAAGAAAATCATATACTTCACTACTTTCATTTACAGCTCTGTGAAGATCTACCTTACTATTGTCTTTTGCTTCAATTAAATGATCACAATGCACCGTGCTTGGCACAGCAACTGTTGTGCGCCCACTCTGCATAAACTGTAGCAATGCCATTTGAGCTGTCGCATCCTGCATGGCTACACGATCGGGTGCAAAATCCACGTAGGAAGTGCCTCTGTCAAAAGGTTTTGTGTGATTGTTTTCCCACAAGTGAGCGTACAATATCTTTTCAGTTAAAGTAAGTGGTTTACCAATTAATTTACGTGCAGCCTCCACTCGTTGTGGAAAATTTGCATACAGCTTTTGAATCATTGCTATGTCGAATGCCATAATAGAAATTTGAATTTGAAGATTGAAACCAAAGACCGATTAATTAAGGAATAAATTTCCCTTTTTTTCAATTATTGCGAAATTACTTAAAAAAAGAGCAACCTTTTCAGTAAATTAGCTTAATTTTCGTGGCAAGATGAACACTTTCATTACAGAGATATGAATAAATTAAAAAAATTTATTGAATGGCATGTTTTCGGCGTTTGCACAGCCATTGGTGAAAGAATGGGAATTGCAACAAGCACTATCCGTAAATATTTTATATACCTGTCTTTTGCAACTATTGGCTCTCCGGTTATTATCTATTTTTTCCTTGCTTTTTGGATGAATGTAAAACGGTATGTTTTTAATGCAAGAAGAAATCCGGTTAAATATTTGTAACTGTAATTTTATAAAATAGCTGCTCTAATTCTCACCAGTTTCTCTAATAATTCTTCCAGTAAATCAAGTTTCAACATATTTGCACCATCGCTTTTTGCTGTAGAAGGATTTGGATGTGTTTCAATAAATAAACCATCTGCTCCCGTTGCTATTGCAGCTTTCGAAATGGTTTCAATCAACGCAGGATTACCGCCGGTAATGCCACTTGTTTGATTTGGCTGTTGCAAAGAATGTGTACAATCCATAATTACAGGCACACCAATTTCTTTCATCCAGGTTATGTTTCTGTAGTCAACAATTAAATCCTGATAGCCAAAAGTATTGCCACGGTCAGTAAGCCATACTTTATTGTTTCCTGCCTGCTTTATTTTATCTACCGCAAATTTCATTGATGGTCCGCTGAGAAACTGTCCTTTTTTTACGTTTATTATTTTCCCCGTTTTTGCGGCTGCAACCAAAAGGTCTGTCTGGCGACAAAGAAATGCAGGTATCTGCAACACATCTACATACTCAGCAGCCATTGCAGCTTCTTCGTGTGCGTGAATATCAGTGGTTGTAGGCACATTAAATTTTTTGCCCACTTTTTTTATCAGCTTTAATGCCGCCTCATCACCAATGCCCGTAAAACTGCTGGCACTTGTTCGGTTTGCCTTGCGGTACGATGCTTTAAATATATAAGGGATTTCGAGCCTTTTACAAATAGTTGAAACTTTTTCACCAATTTCCGTCACTACATCTTCTCCTTCAGTAACACAAGGTCCTGCTATAAGAAAAAAATTATTTTTATTGTATTGTTGGTTTCCAAAAAGGGTAGTTAAGTGTTTATCCATTTCGCAAAAATACATCTAATGCAATTATAGTAAGAAGGCAGCGTGGTATTTACTTGGCGTACTTAAAATTTTCATTTTACATTTGCCAAAAAGGTTAACTGTAAAATGATAAAAGATAAAATTTTAGTAATTGGTGCAAGTGGACAAATAGGAGTAGAGCTTACCATAGCACTTAGAAAAATATATGGAAATACAAATGTTATAGCCAGTGATTTAAGAGAACAGAATCCTTTGCTGGAAGGCACCGGGCCATATGTAAGTCTTGATGTAATGAATAAGGAAATGTTGCACGTTCAGGTTATCCGCCAAGGCATAACCCAAATTTATTTATTGGCAGCTAT
Source organism: Chitinophagales bacterium (assembly GCA_038227505.1). Classification (GTDB taxonomy): domain Bacteria; phylum Bacteroidota; class Bacteroidia; order Chitinophagales; family Chitinophagaceae; genus Ferruginibacter. Next base: position 774 of record JBBRPX010000087.1, on the reverse strand, counting down.
ATTATCCGCCACAGGCGAAAAAAACCCTAACCTTGCATGGAGCTTAAACATGCAGAGTCTTTTAAATGTGCTTGATATTGCCAAGGAAGAAAATTTACACAAGGTTTATTGGCCAAGCAGTATTGCAGTATTTGGTCCGACGTCGCCTAAAATAAATTGCCCACAACAAACCATTATTGAACCTTCTACAGTTTATGGCATCAGTAAATATGCGGGTGAGTTTTGGTGCAACTATTATTTTAACAGGTATGGGGTAGATGTGCGCAGTCTTCGTTATCCAGGGCTCATCAGTTACAAAAGTTTACCGGGTGGCGGCACTACAGATTATGCTGTAGAGATTTATCATGCAGCAAAAGATAAAGAACAATATGAATGTTTTTTGCAGGAAGATACTTACCTGCCTATGATGTATATGCCAGACGCCATACGTGCAACCATTGAATTGATGGAAGCCCCAAAAGAAAAAATTAACATCCGCACCTCTTATAATTTATCTGGGATGAGTTTTTCTCCGAAAGAAATAGCCCAGGAAATAAAAAGTAAAATACCCGATTTTGATATTATTTACAAACCGGATTCCCGGCAGGCAATTGCCAATAGCTGGCCACAAAGTATAGACGACAGTGTCGCAAAAAACGATTGGGGCTGGAAGGCAGAATATAATTTGGAAGAAATGACGAAAGATATGCTGGAAAATGTTTAGACTTATTTATTGGAATTAAATATGAATTGTAAACAATAACGCAATTAGTAAAATTTATTTCAACAGTAATT
>JBBRPX010000086.1:0-13497 GCA_038227505.1 Chitinophagales bacterium | reverse complement strand
TTTGACGACGTTTTCAGTTTGGGTATTCACAGCTTTATTAATATCATATTCATATACTTCGTTTGCAAACGCATTCTGCATTTTTTGCCTGTCAAAATCTTTTTCGCTGTTGGCGATAAAAACTGTGGCTACCCCATTGCCAATAAAGTTTGTAATAGCTCTTGCTTCACTCATAAATCTATCTACACCGAGCAGCAATGCAAGCCCTTCAACAGGAATTATTTTTACGGCAGAAAGTGTAGAGGCGAGTACTATAAAACCGCTGCCTGTAACGCCTGCAGCGCCTTTAGAAGTTATCATTAAAATACCTATAACTGTAAAAATTTGTGCGGCTGTTAATTCAACATTAAATACCTGCGATAAAAAAAGCACTGCCATGGAAAGATAAATGGTAGTGCCGTCTAAATTAAAAGAATAACCTGCAGGTACAACCAATCCTACTACAGCTTTTCCGCAACCCATGTTTTCTAGTTTTTGCATAAGTGATGGTAAAGCTGCTTCAGATGAAGATGTGCCTAATACAATTAGAAGTTCTTCTTTGATGTAATTTAAAAAACGAAAAATATTTATTTTGCAATAACGCATAATTAAACCCAACACCACAAAAATAAAAACAGCCATCGTTAAATAAACGGTTATCATTAATTTTCCTAACGGCAACAATGTTGCGATACCATATTTGCCTATGGTAAATGCCATGCCACCAAATGCACCGATTGGCGCAAACAGCATTACGATAGCAAGCCCGTTAAAAATATATTTTGATGCTCTGGAAAGTGGCTCAGTTATTTTTTTTGCATTAGAATATCTGCTCAAAAAAATACCAAAAACGATAGACAGCAACAGAACCTGGATAGTAATATTATCTTTTAAAAACTGCAGCCAGCTAAATGATTTGGCAGCAGTTGTATACAATGCAATATCTGCCCCTTTTACATTATTTATTTGTATGCCGCTGCCGGGTTTTATAAGCCAAGCTGTAATAATGCCAATTAGCAATGCAAATGTGGTTACAACCTCAAAATACAGAAGTGCTTTGCCACCAACCCTTCCTACTTTTTTTAAGTCTCCCATACCGCTTATCCCTAACGAAATGGTTAAAAAAATGATGGGATAAATAAACAGTTTTACAAGCTCTATAAAGTATTTACCTAATGGCTGCATTTGCACTGCAAGCGAAGGTGCTAAATGCCCCAAGAGCGCACCGCTCACAATTGCAGTTAGTACCCAAAAAGTAAGGTTTGTAAAAAGTTTTTTCATTGAGCTTTGTACTTTTGTGAAATGTGTTTTAATAAATTTTTGATTTGTGATTAAAAACTAAAATGACGATTACGGCTATGGTAAATGTAATAAGGTTGTGGTTTACAACCAAAGCAAAAAGGCTTTTTAAAGTGAAAAATTTCTTGCAGATACACTGCTTAAAAATCAAGAAAAGCTAATTGGTATTTTTTGCCGACTTATCTGTTTTTGATAACATTAATTAGCAAACACCCTTGTAACTTTTACAAACCTGTTTTTATAATGGTCGGTGAAATTACTAATTGTTACACCGTTTGCCCGCCCCGAAGTAGAATGAATAAATTTTAGGGTATCAATATTTTCTGTAACAATTCCCATATGCCCAACTGTTCTAATAGAGTCCACCGTTCCGGTAAATAAAATCAAATCTCCCTCCTTTGCATTTGCTATTTCTATTGCCCTACCGATGTTGGTAAAGCCTACAGAAGACCTTGGCACTGCAATATCAAAATGATTAAATACAAATGTTATAAAGCCTGAACAGTCAAATCCTTTTGTTGGATCTGTAGAAGCATACATGTACGGAATGCCGATTAATGTTTTTGCAAAACCAACAAGTTCATGTGGTGTAACTCTTTTTTTTTGAATGTCTTCAATCCAAATTTTTGCAGCATTGTTTAAGGATAAAGAATCATTTGGTAAGGTATTAGCTGTATCTACAATTGCAATTACAGGCCCTTCATTTTTTTCAACAGAGACATTATTTTTTGATCTTTTACATGATAAACTAATCAATGCAACAAACACAAACGTCACAAATTTCATAATTAAAAATAAGATAAATGGCTACAATAAATGAAGCTACCGAACATCTCCATTAGACACGCTAACTTTTACTTAAATATTTTAACCGATTAAATCTAAAGTAGGTATTTTAAAATTTGCCCGAGCACACATAAAGTTGAATTTGTGTTACACGAAAAAAGCTGTCTCTAAAATGCCTACCAGCTAAAAAAAGATAAATTGTTGAAGGGCTGCCGGATTGCAGCGGCACCGGAGCAAAGCGCAGGTACAGCGTAAAGCCGGAACAAAAGCCGAACAAACATATTAAGCCGACAGCCCCAAAATTATTTTATGGTTTTATAAATTGCACCATCCTTCATTACCCATTTTACATTTTCTAGCAACTTTACATTTTGTGTTGGGTCTCCGGCAACTGCAATAATATCTGCATAGTTGCCTACTTTGATTTCGCCGAGTAAAGGTTGTGCAAGTAAGTCTGCACCGTTAATGGTGGCGGTTTGTATAGCCTGCAATGGCGTGTAGCCGTATTGCACCATAAATTCAAAATCTTTTGTTTGTGCAACGTTCCAGTCGTAGCCGCCAATATCAGTACCGTATGCAATTTTTACACCTGCGGCCATTGCTTTTTTAAAAACGCCAGGCTCACTTTCAGCAAAATATTTGTTTATTGGGCTTCCTGCTTTTGCACGGCCCTCAGCAACAAAATCGTTTACATAAATAGTGGGGCACCAATACACATTATTCTTTACCATGGTTTGCATGCATTCATCATCCATGCCAAAGCCATGCTCAATTGACGAAGCGCCTGCACTGATGGCAGCTAAAATTCCATCTCTTGTTACTGCATGGGCTGCAAGTTTTCTATTACTGCGTTTTACCTCATCACCTATCGCCATTATTTCTTCAGTTGTAAAATTTTGAAGGCTGCGGTAACTTCCATCAGCTAATCTACTGTAGCTTCTGTCAGCATAAATTTTTATCCAATCTGCACCGTGTGCAATTTGTGTGCGTACGGCACGGCGGGCTTCGTCGGCACCGGTAATTTCCTGTAATCCTTTTGGTAGTGTAAGCTCCCAAGAGTAGGCTGCTTCGCTAATAGGGTAGTGCCCTGTTGTATTGATAGCGAGTGTTGATACAAACATGCGTGGTCCGGCCATTTCACCGTTTTTAATTGCTTTTTTTAAATCTACATCTGTGTAGCCTGCACCTTCTGTACCAAGATCTCTGAGGGTTGTAAAACCATTTTGCAAAGCAATGCCGCAACTGCGTACTGCCCGTATGGTGCGGTATGGTATTGATTCTTTTAAAAGCTGCACATCATAATCTTCACTGGTAATATCGCCCTGTAACAGTACATGAGTGTGGCAATCTATTAAGCCAGGCAAAATGGTGTAGGCAGATAAATCTATAACGGTGTCAGCTTTAATTTTTACCATAGCACCTGCCGGTGAAATGGATTCTATTTTATTGTTTTTTACAACAATAGTTACGTTTTTATTTAACTGGCCGGTACGTACATCAAGCACAGCGCCACATTTAATGGCGGTAGTTTTTTGTGCATTTAAATTAAAAGTGATGGTACATGAAATAAGGAAAAACAAAATAGTGCGCATATTAATTAGTTTTAGTGGAACAAAATACAACAATTTTTTTTGTAATATTTATTTGCCTGCAAAGAATAAAATGTAAGGTGCTTTTTTAAAAAACAATGTTTTTATTTGCTCCTTTTTCTCTACTTTAGAATTTGAATAAATATTCTCAGAACAACAATAGAGCGAAACAATGAAGAAGAACTTACTATATATTACGTTGATAATTGCTTTTGCAATTGAAGCCGCATTAACCATTTTGTGCTTTTTTAAACCCATTACTGCAATGAGTTTATTCGGTATGGTTTATAGCAATGAAACATCTTTTTTAGCCTATATAATAGCATGGTTTTGCCTGCTAGGATCAATACTGATTGTATATGCATTTATCGGTTTGAAGAACAATAATAATGGATATAAAATATTAATCTACATACTTGGCTGCTGGTGGATTGGCCTTGGCATTGGGGTGTATGTGAGTTTTAAAAAAGCGGATAATCTTTTACTTGATTCGCTGAAGGGTTTTATATTGGTTGTATTAAATTACCTCTATGCAAAAGAAAAGAAATTACATGCGTAGGCTATGCAGTTTCCACTACCTGCAATTTCTTTTTACGGGTAAGTTCAGGCGGTAAATTTTCAATTATACAGCTTTTTAAAATAGCTGTGAGTCTTGTTTTTACAAATCCTTTTATTGTAACAATACTGATTTCTCTTGCAGGTGCCGGGCTTTTAAAATAGCGGAGCATTGCTTTTTTGGAAGCACTCATATCTAGCGTTGAAAGCTCGGGCAACAAAGTAATTCCTCCATTTTTTTCCACAAAGTTTTTAAGGGTTTCTATGCTGCCGGTTTCGTACTCCAAATGTTTTTCAATGGTTGAATTTTTTTGTAACTCACACAGGTTAAGGGTTTGACTGCGCAGGCAGTGGCCTTCTTCTGCCAACCATAAACGGTTGGGATCAATATCTGAAGGGAGAATATATTTTTTAGCAAACATTTTCTCTCTTTTAGAAACATAAGCAATAAATTCTTCATTAAACAAAACATCTTCTTTTAGCTCAGGGTGTGCAAGCGGTGTTGCTAGAATACCAATATCTATGCTGCCATTGTTTAATCGCTTGATTATTTTTTCAGTTGTTAATTCACTAATGCTCAATTTTACTGCAGGATATTTTTTAATAAATGAATATAAAAACAACGGTAATAAATAAGGTGCAAGGGTTGGAATAATTCCAATTTTTAAATGTCCTTCTATACTGTTTTTTTGCTGTTGAATTAGTTGCTCAACCAAGGCAGTTTCTGCAAGTATTTTTTTTGCCTGCTCTATAATAATGGCACCGGTTTCGGTAGTGGTAACAGGCATGGTATTCCTAGAAAAAATGGTTGTTTTTAATTCTTCTTCCAGCTTTTGTACCTGAAGACTTAGCGAAGGTTGCGCAATGTGGCAATGGGCTGCTGCTTTGCCAAAGTGGCGAAAAGAGTCCAGGGCAACAATGTATTCCAGTTGTATAAGTGTCATAATAGTTTAAGACTATGTATTTATAAAATTAATTAATTAAAATTATAATAGAATATCAATAATTTTATAAAAAAACGAAAAAGAAGATATTTTTATGAAATTTCACAAAATGTAAAAAACGAGGCAGTTTATAAATTCCCGAAGAAAAACTAAAGCCATGAAAAATTAATTTCATGGCTTTCTTTTATCGTAAAGAAACTGAATAGCCTATATCGGTTGATGTATTTTCGATGGCCAATTACGTTAGTCCCCATATAGTTTTGTACGTTGCTAATTTAATTTGCGCTTACTTTCACAAAGCAGGGTGATCAAGATTTATGCATTTTCAATATTATAATAATTTTAAGTTGTTTCTATTTATACATATTTAACTTACACGTAAACAAGTTTGATAAATGTGTGGCACTTTTAATACAACTTTTTATAAAAAATATTTCCTATGACAAAATCAGAGATTAAGTTTTTAGAAGGTCCGCAAAATCGGTGGAAGGATTTTAGGTTTGCAGTTAGTGTACTAACCGAGTTTATAAAAGGTTTTAGAAGCCTCCATTTTGCCGGACCTTGTGTAACCATTTTTGGCTCAGCGAGGTTTAAAGAAGATCATATTTATTACAAGCAAACAGAAATTATTGCGGGCGAAATTGCAAAGCTTGGTTTTACGATATTAACTGGTGGTGGCCCGGGCATAATGGAAGCAGCAAACCGGGGCGCAAAACAAGTGGGAGGTCGTAGCGTAGGTTGCAATATTGTTCTTCCGCACGAGCAGCACCACAATCCATATTTAGACAAATGGGTGAACATAAAATATTTTTTTGTTCGCAAAACGCTGCTCATAAAATATTCTTACGCATTTGTTGTAATGCCGGGTGGCTTTGGTACGCTTGATGAGTATTTTGAAGCGCTTACTCTTATTCAAACAAAAATGATCAGCCAGTTTCCAATTATTATTTTTGATAAGGTTTTTCACAAAGATATTATGGAGCATATTGAAATGATGAAACAAAAAGCTACCATTTCTCCGGAAGATTTAAACCTTTGTTTGTTTACAGATTCTGTAGAAGAAGCAGTTGCCCACATTAAAGAAAATGCCATTGGGCGGTTTAAATTAAAGCCAGAAATATTAAGGAAAAAGTGGTGGTTCTTTGAGAGATAAAATATTTTTTTGGGACGTTGTGCGTAATATAATCGTCACAAATGTTTCGGGATATCGTTCCAATCGTAATTGTATTGGATTTTTATTATTTTCCTGCTGTCTTTCGTATTTATAATTGTTTTCAAAAATAAATTGCAGTTTCTATTATTAAATAAGCTTAAAAAGATAAAAGTCAATATTCAATCTTGTTCTCATTTAATTTCCATGCTTCAAAAACCTTAATGGCGTCGGCTCTGCCAACTGTGGCTATGGGGATTTTTCTTTCGTTAATGCTGCATTTCATTTCATCGTACAACATAGAATCATCAAACCCTGCGGCAGCTGCATCATCTCTGTTATTGGCAAAATAAATAGCTTTTGGTCTTGCCCAGTAAATGGCGCCAAGGCACATGGGGCAAGGCTCGCAAGATGTATATATTTCGCAGTCTTCCAGCTGAAAACTATTTAAATTTTTGCACGCATCCCTTATGGCTATAACTTCCGCATGTGCAGTTGGGTCGTTGGTGGACGTTACTTTGTTGTTGCCACGGCCAACAATAATATCATCTTTTACAATTACACAACCAAATGGGCCACCGTCTTTATTAAGCATGCCTGTTTTTGAAAGCTCGATCGCTTCCTGCATAAATTTTTCCTCTCTTGTCATAACGGGCAAAAGTATAAAAAGGAATGTGTTTATTGGCTGCATGTTGAAAAGTAACAACTGCCTGCATCATTGTTTATGGAAAATCTGTTGCTGAAGGGCTGCAGGATGTGCAGGGGAAGTACCGCCACCGGCGGCACCGAAGCAAAGCGGAGCCCGCAACAGCCTGAACAAATGCTGCTATTTTTTTTGGAATAAAAAGCCCTAAATTTTTAAAGAAATTATTTTAATTAATCCCGAGTTGTGAAAAAGGAAATAAAAAATGTGTTTAAAGCCGAAAACCTTCTTTTAGACAATTGCTAGCATTTAAATAAAAATATGTTGTGTATTTTCACACTATCAAACGTTAGTTAAAAAAAATAATATGGGAATACTCAGGCAGATTGGTCAATATTTATACATTGTAAAAAAAGACCCCAACGATAAAGGCACGCAGTGGATGAAATATATGCATGGCATAAACAGGTTAAGTATTTTGCTGTTTATTTTTGCCATGATTGTAGTTGCAGTAAAACTTTTAAGGCATTAAAAAATCATGAATTAGTTTTGCGGCATTTGCAGATGCGTTGCCAGGCCCATGCAGCAAATTGAATAATTTGTCATAATCTTTTTTTATTGCATTCCTCTTCTCCTCGTCCTCAAGTAAAAGTTTTAATTCAGCTGCAAGGTTTTTTACGTTTAGTTCATCCTGTATCAATTCCTTTACAACATCTTTGTTCATGATAAGGTTTACGAGACCTATGTATTTTATCTTAATAAGCCTTTTGGCAATTTCGTAAGATATTTTTCCACTTTTATAGCAGATGATTTGTGGCACTTTAAAAAGAGCAGTTTCTAATGTGGCGGTACCACTTGTAACCATTGCTGCTGCTGATTTTGCAAGGAGGTTGTAAGTTTGATCTGCCACAGATGACACGTTGTTATAGGGCTGCAAAATTTCTGTGTAAAAAGCATCTTCCAGCCCAGGGGCTTTTGCAACAACAAATTTATAATCAGGAAAATAACTGGCCACCTGCAACATAATTGGCAGTTTAATTAAAATTTCCTGCTTGCGGCTGCCGGGTAAAATTGCTATAATTTTTTCCTTTTCAATGTTAGTGTTTGCTGCTTTAAAATTACCGATCACTTCAGCTAACGGATGACCAACATAGTCTACAGCCACATTAAATTTTTTATAAAAATCTTTTTCAAAAGGAAGTATAACAAGCATTTTATCTACGTCTCTTTTTATAGCATGTACACGGTTTTCCTTCCATGCCCAAATTTGTGGAGATATATAATAAACGACTTTTATTTTCTGTTCGTGTGCCCATTTCGCAATGCGCATATTAAAGCCGGGGTAGTCAATTAAAATGAGCACATCAGGTTTATATTCTGTAATGTCTTTTTTGCAGAACGCAATGTTTTTAAAAATCGCTGGCAGATTTTTTATTACTTCGGTAAAACCCATAAACGCAAGCTCTTTGTAATCTTTTACGAGCACGGCTCCTGCAGTTTCCATTTTATTACCACCCCAGCCACGAATGTTAGCTGCTGCATCTTTTTTTAGAAGTTCTGTAATAAGATTACTGCCGTGTAAATCTCCGCTGGCTTCGCCCGCAATTATATAATATTTCATTTAAAAGGGATAAAGGTTTTATTGTAAAGTAGTTATTTAATATGCAAATTTCCGCTATAAAAACTATCTTTAAAATATAAATTAATATTTATGTATCGCCATTTTAAACTAACGTGTTCAGTAATTTTTTTACTGTTTGTTGGTGTTATGTCCTGTAAAAATAAGGTCAACATTAAAAAAAGTGATCTTGTTACCGATGCTTCTCAAATGAACCTGAAGGTAAAAGCAAATATTGAAAATATTATTGCTGCAGCGGGAAGCGGTGAACGTCTGCAGGACTCTACCCCACTCCTCTGTTATAATGTACTAAAATATTTATACCACCAAAATCAAAACGAAGGCTTTTGGAGCAATAATGAGAAGTTTACTAAAAACACCATGCAACTTTTAAATTATATCGATACTTGTGGCAATAATGGTTTATACAAAGAAGATTATCACTACGACAAATTAAAGCAGCTGAAAAGTGTTTTAGAGACGGACTCAATTAAAAAAATGGACGCAGTTATGTGGGCGAATGCCGATGTACTTTTTACTGATGCATTTGCAGCTTTGTTAAAGGATTTAAAGCAGGGTAGGCTTGTCCCGGACAGTTTATCGTACAAAAACGATACAGCAAAATACAGTACTTTTTTTAATGTGAATTTTGAAAAATTAAAGCTTGGTGAAAATCTTGAAAATATTTTAGGAGATGTTGAGCCAAAGCTTGAGGATTATAAAAAATTGAAAATTGCATTAAAAAAGTTTGCTGACAGCATGGATAATCGAGTGTATACTTATTTAAATTATCCTGCAAAAGATTCGCTGTCTTTTATAAAATTGTTTAAACAAAGAATGGTTGAAGAAGGGGTAGAACTTACGCCTGCCATTGATAGCAACCAATTAAAAAGTATAGTAAAAAAATACCAAGCGAAAAATGGATTGACTGTAGACGGGAAAATTGGCAATAGTGTAGTTAAAAAACTCAATTTTAACGATAGGCAAAAATTTAATGTTATTGCCATTACATTGGATAGGTATAAAATGTTACCCGATGTGATGCCCGACAAATATATTTGGGTGAACTTACCTTCCTTTTATTTGAAAGTTTTGAGTGGCAATACACTTGTATTTTCTTCAAAAATAATTTGCGGTAAACCTGCCACACCAACACCACATATTACAAGTGCGGTAAATAATATGGTATTGTACCCAACATGGACGGTGCCAAGCAGTATTATAAAAAAAGACATGCTTCCAGGTCTTAAAAAAAATTCAGGCTATTTGTCGAGAAAGGGCCTGTATCTCTTAAATGGTAAGGGTGAACATGTGGATGCATCGACAGTTGACTGGACTAAATATACAAATGGAATTCCTTTTCTTATACAACAGGGGAGTGGAGATGACAATGCATTAGGGGTTATAAAATTTAATTTTGACAATCCGTATTCTGTTTATTTACACGATACCAACCAGCGCTATCTTTTTAAAAACAGTGTTAGAAGCCTTAGCCATGGATGCGTTCGGGTGCAGGAGTGGAGCAAATTAGCTAATTTTATTGTAAGAAACGATAGTTTAAACTGGAAGAAATCGGAACAAATGCCATACAATACAGATTCTATTACAAGCTGGATTGCCCAAAAACAAAAGCATATTGTAAATGTGAAAAACAAAATACCCTTATTTATAAGATATTTTAGCTGCGAAACTGAAAACGGAAATGTAAAATTTTATGACGATATTTATGGCGAAGACAAAGCGTTAAAACAGCAATTCTTCGCGACCAAATAATTCTTTTTACCAAAACTGCTGCATGCTAAGATCAAAATTTTTAGTCAGATTGTTTGTCGTTTTTTGCATTTTATTTAGTCAAAAATTAATTGGGCAGGGTAAACCTGATGAGCAAAAAACACAACGAACGTCATCAAAAAAAAATACCAAAACGCTATTCGGGCAAGCAAGTTTTTATTCTCAAAAATTTGAGGGGAGAAAAACAGCTAGCGGACAAATATTCCGACATAAAAAATTCACCGCTGCCTGCAATACACTTCCTTTAGGTACTTATATAAAAGTAACAAATCTTAAAAATGGAAAAACGGTAGTTGTTCAAACAAATGATCGTTTACATGTAAAAACCAAACGGTTAATCGATTTAACTATGGTCGGTGCCAAAAGACTGGGCTTTTTTGCATCTGGCGTTACCAGAGTAAAAGTAGAAGTGCTTGGGGGCAAGAAAGATAAGATACAAACTACTGACAATAAAGCCAAATTTTAAACTACTGATTATGAAATTAATTTTAGAAATTAAATCTAAGCACCTATTTTTGCGAAGTTCAAGAAAAAAACAAGTACCATGAAGAAAAATATATTTTTAATTCTAGCAATTTTTGCAAGTGCAGGAGTATTTGCACAGACCGAGTATAAAAAAAGACCGAGTCTTGCGCTCCATTTCAGTTTAATAGATTATAAATCTGCTGTTGATGTGCGTACAAAAAGTTTAGAAACTGTTATAAATGAAAAGCAGTTTTTTAAATTTAAAAGAATGGACCCAGCTATTTCCGTTAGTTATTTGGAAGGTTTTACCAACCATATTGATATAGCTGCAACAATAACAGGAGGTTTTGTAAAACACCCTGTTTCTGATGCGGTTAAAAACGCAAGTGGCAGCGATCATTTTTTACTTGAGGCTGCCATTACAGGAAATGTAAAGTTGCTGACTGACAATTATTTCGTCACACCTTTTCTTACTGTGGGTGTAGGGGCAAGCCAATGGGCAGGATATTATAGCGCTTTTACGCCTATAGGTTTAGGACTTCAAGTTAAGGTAGCTGATGGTACTTTCTTATTATTAAATTCACAATATCGCATACCAATTACAGAGAATGGTGCTTATCATTTTTACCACAGTATAGGTTTTGCAAGTGCTATAGTAGATAAGAAACAGCAAGTTGTAGTTTTACCTCCTGCACCTCCCGTTGTTTTAGATCGTGATGGGGATGGTGTTTTGGATGCTGATGACAAATGCCCTGACGTTGCCGGTGTAGTGGCTTTACAGGGATGCCCTGACAGAGATGGTGATGGAATTACTGATGCGGAAGATAAATGTCCTGATGTTGCAGGTTTAGCAAAGTACCAAGGTTGCCCAATACCTGATACTGACGGTGATGGTATAAATGATGAACAAGATAAATGTCCAACGGTTAAAGGTTTTGCACGTTACCAAGGTTGCCCAATTCCTGATACTGATGGTGATGGTGTAAATGATGAAGAAGATAAATGCCCTACTCGTGTAGGACCTGCTAGCAACCAAGGTTGCCCGGTAATTGCAAAAGAAGTAATTGAGAAAATTAACTTCGCTGCAAAAAATGTATTCTTTTCAACAGGAAGCTTTAAGTTGTTACCAAAATCTTTTAAATCGTTAGATGAAGTTGTGAAACTTTTAAAAGAAGATGAAACATTGATGATAGATATCGATGGTCACACAGATGCTCAAGGTTCTGACGAAAGCAACCAAGTTCTTTCTGACAACCGTGCAGGTGCAGTTAAAAATTATTTAGTGGGTAAAGGTATTTCTGAAACTCGTTTGAAATCTGCAGGCTACGGCGAAACAAAACCAGTTGCTGATAATACAACTGCTGCGGGTCGTGCAAAAAACAGAAGAACAGAAATGACAGTTAGGAATTTTTAATTACTGATTGATTGATGAAGCATACATAAAAACCCTGTTCATTAAATTGAGCGGGGCTTTTTATTTGGTGTAAAAAAAATGTTTAACGTAAATGATAAGCATAAAAAAAATCCCATTCTTGCAGGAACGGGATTTTGAATTTGAATATAAAAATTATTTTCTACCCGGATAAACTTTCAACGCTTCTTTTAAACATTCTGCCGCTTGTGTAATTGCATCCGCATTCAACACATAAGCAAGTCTCACTTCATCTTTACCTAAACCGGCTGTAGCATAAAAACCTGTAGCCGGTGCCATCATAATAGTATTGCCATTGTAGGAAAATTCTTCCAGCAACCACCGGCAAAATTTGTCGCAATCATCAATGGGTAATTTAGCCATTACATAAAATGCACCGCCGGGGTTGGGGCAAAAAACACCATCAATTTTATTTAATGCAGTTACCAAAGTATCTCTGCGAAGTTTGTATTCTGCTTTTGTTGTTTCAAAATAATCATCGGGTAAATCAACCGCCGCTTCGCCCAATACCTGCGCATAATATGGTGGGCTCAGCCTAGCCTGTGCAAACTTCATGGCTACATTAAGCACTTCTTTGTTTTTAGTAATGAATGCGCCAATCCTTCCTCCGCATGCGCTGTATCGTTTGCTGATTGTATCCATCAACACCACATTTTGTTCAGCTCCTTTTAAATGCATGGCACTTATATGCGTGCCTTCGTAACAAAACTCTCTGTAGGCTTCATCAGCAAATAAAAAAAGGTTGTGCTTTATTACGATTTCTTTTAACGTTTCCATTTCGGCAGCACTATACAAATAACCAGTTGGGTTGTTAGGGTTACAAACTACAATTGCTTTTGTTTTTGGGGTAATGGCTTTTTCAAAATCTTCAATAGGGGGTAAGGCAAAACCGGTTTCAATACTGCTACTAATTGGTACAACTTTTACATCAGCCTGCATAGCAAAACCATTGTAGTTTGCATAAAATGGTTCGGGAATTATTACTTCGTCGCCTGCATCTAAACATGCCATAAAACCAAATAATATCGCTTCACTACCACCGGTGGTTACAATAATTTCATCTGCGGTAACATCAATATTATTTTTTGCATAGTACTCTACCAATTTTTTGCGGTAGCTTTCATTGCCTGCACTGTGGCTGTATGCAAGTATGTGTACATCGCAATTTTTCACCGCATCTATGCAAACCTGCGGTGTTTCAATATCTGGCTGCCCGATATTTAAATGAAAAACTTTTGTTCCTCTT
>JBBRPX010000085.1:0-13616 GCA_038227505.1 Chitinophagales bacterium | reverse complement strand
GCGTTTGGTTGGGCAGTTGTGCCGATAAAACTTGGGTATAGATATACTTTCAACCAGACTTGCCAAGGATTTTATATTGAACCATAGGTAGGGTACAATGTTTTTGGGATAGATCCTACTGACAAACAATTTAGGGTTTAGTAGTAGCCGGAGGAGTAGGCTACTTACTCCCACCAATTGGTAAAATTCGATTAGATATAGGATTACATTTTGAATATGTCCAACACAAAGGAGGATCAGCTAATTCTTTATCGCTACGTTTAACGCACAGTTTTTCATTTAAAAGAAGGGATAGTGAAAATTAATTCTTGCTAATTAAGTATTGATTCTTTTGTTTACACTCACCGGTGTAATTGCGTCAGCAATAACAAAACATTAATAACGGGCGTTATGCAATAGCAGACTTAAAAATTCAATTATGTATCAAGTAAAAAAAATAAAAATCAAAAAACATTTTCAATTTTTGCGGTTATTTCATTAATCATACTAAGTAGTTGCGCCGGTTTGAGCCCTATGAAAACTTTTAATAGTAATTCTAATGGGTGAAAGCATAATGATTTTATTACAAGTAAGCGAATTCTTTTAATAGAAAGAACCTCTATTATGAAAAATCAACAAAGAAAAATTAAGGATTTTATTGCTAAAGAATATCAATATAAATATGAATTTGTTGACACAAAAGATTTGACCTCGAATGTTACAAAGTACAATGATAAAAAGCTTTACAGATTTGCACTTGTAAGTTCAATAACTACTCATAATATTCATCAAGGCGACATGTCCCAAAGAGCGCTGAATGTTGGTGCTTTCGATTTTAATTTTATTGACAGACTAAATAATAAAGAATACCCAAGTTCTGGCATTGCGTCCGGTTGGGCATCTATGACTTTTAAGAAAATTATTGAAGCATGTCTAAAAGGTTAAATCTTATTGTACTCTTGATGTTCCATTTTACGAATATAGTCAGATATGGAATATTGATTCGCTTATCAGGAAAGCAATTACTAAGAATCAGTCAGCAGACTTTAAGCGTATTAATACTCTTGACTTCATCAATATCGAAGCTGACAAAACCAAAGCATAGGTCATTTATCAATTTAGTTCAGTAATTACCAATCACTCAAAGGAAATTGTCTTATAACGGATGGAAACAGTAGTTTTAGCAATTCAAGATAAACAGTGGAAAGTAAAACATCTTCATTCAGCTTTAATAAAAGGAGCTAGACAATTTGCATGTCATGGTAACATCATGAGTTTTATAAAGTAGCCAACATGTGGTTTTCTGCAATGCTGACTGAACCGCTTGGAATAATCTTAAAACTAAATAATTCGACACTTCAATTTCACAAAACTTATTCCTTTTCTTTTCTACGCAAAGTGATGGCGGCATTTTTACTGAGATCACCAGAAAATCTTACTTCTCTTCTCTTCTTATCAAAATTAAGAATCATCAGGCCTGTATTTGGGGCAATAGTTCCGAGGTTTTCTGCATACATTATCAGCTGAACTGAATCACCCATATCTGGGGTAAGGTAAATGGTTTTCGTAAAAGGCCTGGCGCTTAATCCCTGGCGGGATACAATGGTTTTACCATTCATTATTATACTTACTGTATCGCCATCTACCTCGCCGTTATCATACAAAGTAAACTGCAGGCTGTCTGCAATTATAGTAAGCTGGTCAATTATTTCTATTTTTCTATTTTTGAAATCAATGGCGGGAGCTACCGCTATATTATCCGGCAAATTCTTTGGTGCAATTTTTACCACTGCAACCGGCGGAGGTATATTTTTGGCAACAGGGGCAATTATTTTGGCCTTCGCTACTGGAGGAGGGGCAGGTGGTGAGGCTTTGGCAACAATTGCATTAGCACCGGGCTTTGCAGGTATAACAAGCGGGATGGTTTTGGCGATTATTTTTTCAGGAACAACAACTGCAGGTTTTATCGGGGCCATAACTACAACCGGCGCTTGCTTATTTTTTATTGCAGGCGCAATCGTTTTAACAGGAGCGGAAGTGATAACCGCAACTTTTACCGGCGCTGATTTATGAAGCACAGCAACATCAAAAGTTTTTACTGTATCTATGTCGGGGATCTTAGGACTTACAGGTGGCATGATAATAGTTTCCGGTACAGGCTTTTTATTTAAAGCCAATGAAGCGGCATCCGGCTCCTTAACAGGCGGTGCATTAAAAGAAAAAGAAAGGGTGCGTGTAAGATCCAGTTCATCCATCTTAGCTATGAGCTTGGAGCTGTCAGGCGTGTTTTTCTTTTCCAAAAAAACAGTGCCTTTTGCAGGCTTTAAAGAACGGGGTGTTGTGGTTTCGAATGTGCCGGTAAGCTTGGAAGATGCAGGAGCTTCCTCCAGAGATAATGTATTTACCTGTTTAATTTTTTTGAGTTGCTCCTGCGGAAAATTATTATAAACATTATCCTCATCTTCTGTGATAACACCCCCCGTAAAGCTTACAGCCAGTTTTTTCATAGTAACTATTTCTGCACCCCGCACAGAGAAAGTGGTATATGACCAACCGGTGATTTTGCCATTCTCCTCGCTGAAAACAAGCTCATAAGGTACCTTTAAATTTATTGTGGTTATATAACCTTTCCATAAACCGGTAATTTGTTTAGGAGATACGCTGATGGGCTGCGCAGTCAAACCTAACGGGAATATTAATAAGAGAAAAAGAAATTTCATTGATCGTTACTTTAAGAAAAGGTAGAACTTTTTAAGAATTATAACAGTGATAATCGTTTAAAAAACGTGCAAAACAACTTTAAAGTATTGGCAAGTTATAAATAATGACGATGCAGAAACAAAAAATATATGCGTGCTGCATGGAGAAAGCAAATGAGCAAAATCGGTCACTGAAAAAAATACCGGCAGACCTTAAAGAAAGCGGCTGTAATGAAACAAAAAGCACAGGAAGTGAGGGTTTACGAACATAGTTGAGCAATCAATTACAAATCAATCCAATCGCAAGTAACAACGAACGTACAAGGAAAGTTTTTTATACAATTGGGGCTGCCAGTTGTAACAATCAACATTATCCCTGTCCGTATATTTTTTCGCATTGCAAAATATTGCTAAGCGTTAGTTCTTATTATTTAACTTTAGCAAAAGTTCATCAGTGGAAACTGATTGACGGTAATTCTAATGCCAAAAATTCTACAAAGCCCTAAAGCGTTTTGCAACTTTATTTTTAATTTAAAAAATATTTTGACATACTCAATGATAAAGAACTCAAAGCCTTTGTTCCTAATATAAACCCTGAGAAAGCATAATTGTTTTACATAGACGTTCTTGGTTTAAAGTTATTATCTGAAGACAATTATGCGTTAGAATTTGAAGCAAATAGGAACTTTGTTAAGAGTTATCATTGTTCAAGAATTTAAACCACAATCATTTACTACAATCGGTTGGAACGTTGATGACATCTCTTCAACAATAAAATCATTAAATAAACAAAATGTTTTTTGCTAACAATATGACTTTCTTGAGCAAGATGATTTAGGTAATTGGATTTTACCAGGAGGTTCAAAAGTCGCATGGTTCAAAGATCCTGATGAAAATATCCTTTCACTTACTGAATGACATGATTTAACAAATAATTGAGGTGTTCGCAGAACTTAAAAAAACCGAAATCAACAATACATTCTTGCATTTCAGTAATGTTTGATGACTTCATCAAACAGCATTAAAAGTTGAGGTTTTAGTATTAAAAATAATTACAAAATAAAATCGTCTATCATACAAACCATTTTGGTCAATGGCGACTCTAACCTATAAGAAATTTTTTTTTCGATCTGTCTCATTTATCAACGTAATATCGGGATCCTCATTTCTCGATGAGCACCGGTTATAAAATTACCCGTCAGTTTAATCAAATGGTTAGTTATTTAATATATTTGAATGAACGATTCGAACTTACTTCAAGTTATTCAATACAGAAGTAATAACGTAGCCGGCAAAAACTCATTTCATCTTTATATAAAAGACGCATACATGAAAAATCTTATTCTCCTTTTTGCAGTATTATTCTCATTTGCTGCATGCAAAACTTCATCGTATCAAAAATTTGTAGAAGTGCAGGGAATAGACTCCACGCTAAAAGCAGGAGATAATTTTTTTATGTATGTAGATGGCAAGTGGTATGATACCGCTCAGATTCCTTCCACCCAGGCAGGAGTTGGTACTTATATGTTTATGAATTATCCACAAAGGATACGCTTACAAAATATATTGGACAGTGTTTCAAAAAACAACAATGTAAAAGGAAGTATTGAGCAAAAAGTAGGAGATTTTTACGCCTCCGGAATGGACCTTTCTACTATCAACAAACGTGGTTATGACCCAATTAAACCATTACTCGCCAGTTTAGAAACCATCAGCGATATTCCATCATTAATGAAATTTGTTGCTGACGAAATCAAATTGAACAATGGCTCTATCGTGGCTTTCAGCGTGAGTCCAGATGATAAAAATAGTAGTGTAAATATTGCCCATTCCTCCCAAACAGGTATCGGTATGCCAGACAGAGATTATTATTTTAAGTCAGACGCATCAACAATTGCCATCCAAGAAGCTTATAAAAAATATCTTAGCACGCTGCTTGAACTAACTGGCACTAGTAGCTCAGATGCTAATAAAGATGCTGATTTGGTTTATGAAATTGATAAGCAATTGGCCACTTCGCATAAAACAAGGGTTGAACTGCGGGATGTAAAAGCGAATTACAATAAGTTGGCTGTTGTAGACCTCGTGAAAAGGCAGCCTAATATTGGCTGGTTAAGTTTGTTGAGTAATTTAGGTGTTAAGGCAGATTCTATTGATATCGGTCAACCAGCATATTATGATCAGCTTAATTCGCTCCTAAAATCTGTTTCGATTAGCGACTGGAAAGTTTATTTAAAAGCAAATTCGATAGGTAACTATGCTGATGTACTGAGCAAACCTTTTATAGATGCGACTTTTGAATTTACCAAAGTTCTATCTGGGCAAGCTGTACAAAAATCTCGTGGTGAAATTATGGCAAGTGCTGTTGATGTTACACTTGGCTTTGCTTTAGGACAATTATACGTTAAGAAATATTTTACTGAAGGCGCTAAGAAGCGCATGGAGGAATTGGTGAATAATCTGCAAAAAGCATATGCAAATAGAATAGATAATTTAAATTGGATGAGCGACAGCACAAAGCAAAAAGCCAAAGAGAAACTATTTGCCATCACCAAAAAAATTGGTTATCCAGATAAATGGAGAGACTACAGCAATGTTACAATTGTTCGGGATCAATATTTTGAAAACGTTGTATCTACGGCTGCCGCTAACTACCGGTACAAATTGGCAAAATTTGGTAAGCTTGTTGACAAGTCAGAATGGTTCACAACGCCTTCAACGGTAACTGCCTATAATAATCCCTCGGCAAATGAAATTGTTTTCCCTGCCGGTATTTTGCAAGCACCTTATTTTGATAACAACACAGATGATGCCCTTAATTATGGTGGAATTGGAATGGTAATAGGCCATGAAATAACACATACTTTTGATGACCAAGGAGCACAGTATGATAAAGACGGGAACGTAAAAAACTGGTGGACAAAAGATGATTATAGCAAGTTTAAAGCAAAAACCCAAGAGGTGATTGATTTGTACAGTTCATTTGCGGTATTGGATAGTTTGCATGTTAAAGGCGCCATGACCGTAGGAGAAAACACGGCAGACATCAGCGGTATTGCTGTTGCTTATGATGCATTTAAAATGACCAAGGAAGGGCAAGATGCAACCTTGAAAATTGGTGGCTATACCCCCGACCAACGATTCTTTTTATCCGTTGCCAAAATTTGGAGAGTAAAAATGAAGGATGAATATTTACGCTTATGGATAAACAACAACCCACACTCTCCTCCAATGTGGCGTGTTAACGGACCACTTATGAACAGCACGCCTTTTTACAAGGCTTTTAAGGTACAGCCCGGAGATAAAATGTATTTGGCTGAGGATAAAAGGATCAATATTTGGTAGGTTTCTTTTACGGCAGAAACCAATTATTTCCCAAGCTTTCAAAGGGACAATTGGCTGTTTAATTTGTTTAAATTTATTCATTGAGAGTACAATTAAGGCATCGCTTATTTGTCAACATAGAAGTAGAAAATACGAATACTATCTTAATATTTTTGTAAGCCATAAATATTGGCGGAGCAAATACAAATTTTAAAAATTATGGAAGAAAAATTTTTTATTGCTTCAAGGATCTCAGAAGGAAATAAATTATTCCCTGCAGAAATTCATATCGAAGACAACGAAATCATGTTAAAGATACCCGGTTTTTTTAGCGGAAAATCCAGGCACATCGTGTATCAGCAAATAGAGGGCGTAAATATTGATACGCCAATGATTGGTTATTCAACCATTACATTTGTTGTAGGCGGCGAAAAAATAGTAGCCCATGGTTTCACTGAAAGTGAGGCACAGGAAATTAAACAAATTTGCTCCACCAAAATTTCTGCATTTAGTGCTCGTTCACAAAGTGATATTGTTACTTCAGCCATTTCTGAAGCAATTGGAAATGTAAAAACTACCGGTCAGATCAGCATTGCCGACGAATTAAAAAAATTAAAAGAATTACTTGATTTGGGGGTATTAACTCAAACTGAGTTTAACGAACAAAAACATAAACTATTAAATAATTAATAATATCATTTAAAACTTTTTCTTATGAGATTAAAAATAATGCTGCTTTGCACAAATATGTTTTTCTGTTGTGGCTACGTTTTTTCGCAGGAAACACCAAAAGACACGCCGCTTATTCCGGTACCTGCTGAAATAAAATCGGTAACCAAACACAGTGTTGTTATTGGCGGTAAGACAATTAATTATACTGCCACAGCAGGCGCATTAATTTTAATGAACGAAAAGGATGAGCCAGTGGCTTTGTTTGGATATACAGCTTATACAAAAGATGATGAAGGCAATACAAAAAGACCAGTCACCTTTTCATACAATGGCGGCCCGGGCTCATCTTCCTATTGGTTGCACATAGGTGTTATAGGGCCCAAAAAAATTGTTGTTAATGATCCTGAGTACAATGCTCCGCCACCTTATAAATTTGAAGACAATACAAATTCAATTTTAGATGTAACCGATATTGTGATGATAGACCCGGTTGGCACAGGGTTGAGCCATGCAGTCGGCAAAGCAAAGAACAAAGATTTTTGGGGCGTTGATCAGGACATCAAATCTATCAGCAATTTCATTAAACAATATGTTACCGATAATAGCAGATGGAATTCACCTAAGTTTTTACTGGGAGAAAGCTATGGAACCATGCGGTCTGCAGGTGTAGTAGATTACCTGCAGGAAAATCTTGGAATGGCAATGAACGGTGTAATACTTGTTTCTTCAGTGCTTGATTTGCGCACGCTAACATTCCAGCAGTACGATGATCTTTCCTACATTTTACATTTGCCAACTTACGCAGCTGCTGCCTGGTATCACAATAAAATTAGCAATAAACCGCAGAGTCTTGAAAACTTTATAAAAGATGCGGAGGCTTTTGCAGAAGGCGAATATTCGTCAGCATTAATGAAAGGCGATCACTTAAGCGATGCAGAAAAAGAAAACATCCTTACCAAGTTAGCCTCGTTTACGGGCTTGAGTAAAGACTTTCTTTTGCGGGCAAACCTACGGGTGACAGAGCCACAATTTGCTCAGGAACTTTTGCGTAGTGAGCATATGATTGTTGGTAGGCTTGATGCAAGGTATAAAGGCATCAGTCAAAATTTATTGGCTGAAAATGCAAACAATGATCCGCAGAGTTCAGCCATCAGCCCTGCTTTTACATCAGCTTTTTTAAGTTATTATTATGGCGATTTAAAAATGGATAAAAAATACAATTACCATACTTCGGCCTACAGCGCTGAAGGATTTTCGTGGGATTGGAAACACAAAAAAAGTGGAGGTGCTGATCCTACTGATCCATCAACACCCAACACAGTTATTGATCTTGTAGATGCGATGAGCCGAAACCCAAGTTTAAAAGTTTTGGTGCTTAATGGATATTACGATTTGGCCACACCTTTCTTTGCAACTGAATATACTTTTGAACATCTTGGCATTGATAAAAAATTAAAACCCAATATCGAATTAAAATATTATCCTGCAGGGCATATGATGTATATCAATTCATCATCTGCAAATACATTTAAAAAAGATGTTGCAGGTTTTATTATCAACACAAGTAAATAAAAAAAGGGGGTTGGAGCGTTTCATTTTTCTTGTTTGCTTTTTTGCAATAAAGGCTTATGTTGGTTATATTAATTAGTAAGGAATCACAAAATAAAAGGAAGGTTTTTAATTCGGCAAAAATTGCAGAAAATTGTTTAAAGTATGTAGCTTTATCAACAAGCGTAATACAGTTTTGGCGAACGTAGTTTTAAAGCGAAGCAAGTAAAAATGTCTAATGTGAAAATAATTGTGAAACACGCCAAGCCACTGAAAGAATGTATCTAATGTCGAAATTTAAATTCATAAAATATGGGCAAGCAGATTTTTATAAATTTAGCAGTTGAAGACCTTAAAAAGTCGATGGAATTTTATTCAGCATTAGGCTTTTCAAACAATCCGCAATTTTCTGACGAAGCAGGTAAATGCATGGTTTGAAGTGATAGTATTTTCGTAATGCTGTTGACACACGAAAAATTCTCTTCATTTGCATTTAAACCAATTGCCGACACTAAAAATAATATAGCAGCAATTTTTTCACTATCGATGGCTAATATAGATGAAGTGAATAAAATGATGACCGAAGGATTAAAGGCAGGTGGAACAGAACCAACCGAGATGAAAGATTATGGATTTATGCAACAGCGTACAATAGAAGATTTTGATGGACACACTTGGGAAATCTTTTTTATGGACATGTCAAAATTCCCTCAAGAACAACCCAAATAATTAAGACACTTTAAAATAATACTATGGCACTTATAAACCCACACATTAACTTCAACGGAAACGCTGAAGAGGCATTTAATTTTTATAGATCAGTATTCGGTGGCGAATTTTCAAAAATTATGCGTTTTAAAGATATGGCAAGCCGTGAAAATCCGATGGCCGAAAACGAAGCAAATAAAATAATGCACATTGCTTTGCCTATTGGAAAAAATATTTTAATGGGTAACGATGTTCCAGAAAGTATGGGAACTGTTGATGAAAATGAAAACAGATCTAAAATAGCTGTAAGTACAGAAAGTAAGGAAGAAGCAGATAAGATATTTAAAGAACTTTCAGCACGCGGAAATGTTGAATATCCGATTGGCGAAAGTCCATGGGGCTCGTATTTTGGAATGTTTAGAGATAAATTCGGTATAGAATGGATGATTGATTTTGACCCAAAGTATAAAGGACAATTATAAAGCATTAAAATTTATTATGACAACCCTTCCCCAACAATTGCTGAATAAGTGATAAAAAATTTAATTACTTTTTACCTCGTTGGCCACATTCAATAAATAAAAATATAGCAGGAAATTCAACAAATTATTTCGGCAAAGAATGTTATTGTTGGAATATCAATAAATGGAACCAGTGGAACAGACACACTATCAATAAATGGCGATAGACATTTCCCAATGCAGAGTGTATTTAAGTTTCACATTGCTCTGGCCGTATTATCGCAGATCGATAAAGGAAAATTGTACTGGAATCAGAAAATAAAAATTGATAAGAAAGACCTTTTGCCGAATCTTTATAGTCCCATTAGAGAGAATTATCCTAATGGTGCCACCTTATCAATTTCAAAAATTTTGGCATATACAGTTTCGGAAAGCGACAATGTTGGTTGCGAAGTTTTGCTAAGGTTAATTGGTGGCGTTAAAGTAGTGGAGGACTTCTTTACAAAAAATAATTTTAAAGACATATCAATAAAAGTAAACGAAGAAGAACAGCAGGCTAATTGGGAGTTACAATTTCAAAATTGGACAACAACAAAAGCTGCAAACGAAATGCTGGCGTCTTTTTATTACAATAAGAAGAAACTACTTTCTAGAAAATCTTACAATCTTATCTGGAGACTAATGCAGGCGACAGAGACAGGTAAAAAAAGACTAAAAGGACAATTACCCGGGCGAACAATCGTTGCTCACAAAACAGGTTCTTCGGGTGTAAACAACGCAGGCGTATCGGCAGCAGTAAATGATATTGGCATTGTATTTTTGCCAAACGGTAAACATTTTTTTATAAGTGTTTTTGTAACAAACTCAACAGAAAACGCAGAAACAAATGAAAAGATAATTGCAGATATTTCAAAAGTGGCCTGGGACTATTTTACGAACAAAGTGATAAAATAATATCGATAATATTAGGTTTGCAATAATGGTATTTCAGCATGTTAATTTTTGATTTTTGTTGCGGGCAAAATTGGTAACCCTGTTTGTTAGCAATCATTTTTTTAAGATATCTAGCGTTTCTTTTTTTAATAAATGCAAATGCCAAAGATGCTACGGTACTGCAGCAAATAAGTAATGTTTCTTTCTTAAATATTAATAATCTTAAAATTCCACACTTTAAAACAATTCATTTTTTCTCTCTTTTAAATACTCGTTTATAAACTTAAACAATCGCTCCAAACGTCTGCCAATATCATCATTTTCTATTACAAAATTTGTTGATAATATTTTAAAGGGCTGCCGGGTTTTTACGAGCAATAGCTTTTGAACATACAGTTCTTTTTGTATTGAAGTTATTTTAAACCTTAATACCTGAGCAGATGAGTAAGTGCAAACAACTTTGCACACACCATCATTTAAACAAAAAGGAATTTCAAAAAATTCGTCCACTAACATCTCACAAAAATAAGGCAATGCTAAATTAGTTAGTGTTTAATGCTGCAAGGTCAGGGTAGCTAAATAATAGGGTAGGGTCATCCTCGTCAAGAAATGATTTTTGCACTGTGTGCGCTTCCATAAGGTTAGCTGCAATTTGAAAGGAAGCCAATTCCAATATTCTTTGTTCTGACAAATCAGGATTTGTCCATTCATCTGCAAGCGCCTCTGTAAAAATAACCGGCATTCGCATTTTGGTATTATGAACCTGTGCCATTAATGAATTTGCTGTGGTGGTGACGATGGCAAATGTATCTTTTGTTTCGCCTGTTTCCTTATCGGTCCAAGGCTGGTATATTGCTGCCATCATAAAAATGGGCATGGATGGAATGGTAATTCGATAAGGATATTTTAGCGCCGTCTTTAACGGCAGGCCAGTTCTTTTATTAAGTGGAAAAACATGCCTGTGTTCGTAAAATTCGGAACTCAATACCAAGCACCTTCTTTTTAACCCTGCTTCTCGAAACACTTTACCGGGTTTAATAAGTTTTTCGCCCATGGCATTGAGTGTTGTAAGTGGCGGGTGAAACTTTCCACTTTCATCTTTATAGCCATACCTAAACTTGCTTACAGCCTCTTCATTTTTTAAGTAGGTTGGCAAAAAGCCCCACTCCATATTTTCAATGTTCCAATCTTTGCCATCAACCGATGGTTTTATAACTGGCCATTTGCCATAATCAAAACCTTTGTGTACAGGTCTGTCTGAAAGATGTATTTCTTTTAAGGCTTTTTCAGTTCCCTTATACCTAACAAATTCTGTAAGTGAAACCCTTAAGCCGTTTATGTAACACATACCGTAAATTTAAAAATAAATGCCGGTTTAGTTGCGCATCTTATTAACAACTATCATTTTCTGCAGTATTTAATTTCGAGATACAAAATTTCTGCTCCTTTAATAGTGCATTATATACAAAAATGATACAAAGTTTTTAAACCACTGTTGCCTGCCTGCAGATATAACGTAGTTTTGCGGCGGCAAATTTAAAACACAGTTTTATTTATTTACATAACAAAGGGCTTTTTAAAATTTTCAGTTATTTAATAAACAAGCATTTAAAAAAATAAAAAAAATCATATGGCATTAGTAGGAAAAAAAGCACCCGCATTTATCGCCGGTGCAATCATTAACGGAGAAGAAATAGTAGAAAACTTTAGTCTTGAGCAATACATTGGCAAAAAAAATGTGATTCTTTTCTTTTATCCAAAAGATTTTACTTTTGTGTGCCCAACAGAAATTCATGCATTTCAAGAAAAACTTACTGAGTTTGAAAAAAGAGATACTGCTGTAATAGGCTGCTCTACCGACACTGAAGAAACCCACCTTGCATGGCTTGCTACTGGTAAAGATAATGGCGGTATTGAAGGTGTAACCTTCCCGATTATTGCAGATTGCACAAAAGTAATATCGATGAACTACGGTGTGTTGGGTGGCGAATACTCCTTTGACAATGTAACAAGAACATGGTCTTTTGCAGGTGCACCTATTGCATACAGAGCAACTTTTTTAATAGATAAAACAGGCGTTGTAAGACACGAATCTGTAAACGATTTTCCGCTTGGTAGAAATATCGATGAATATATTCGTTTGGTAGATGCACAACTGCATGTAGAAAAATACGGAGAGGTTTGCCCTGCAAATTGGGAAGAAGGTAAAGATGCAATGCAGGCAACTACAGAAGGTGTAACAGAATATTTTTCAAAAAATTAATTAAGTACAATGATAGAATTAGCAGAAGATAACCTGGAGCAAATTATAGCAGAAAACAAAACGGTGCTGGTACAATACTCTGCAGGTTGGTGTGGAAACTGCAGGTTGATGAAGCCGAAATTTAAAAGGCTAGCCGCGGATCAAACTGATGCTGTATTTGTAATTGCAGATGCAGAAAAATTTCCAGAAAGCAGAAAATTAGCGAGTGTAAACAACCTGCCTACTTTTGCAAGTTTTAAAAATGGTGTATTGCTTAACCAGGTACAGACAAATAAAGAAGAACAACTAAATATATTAATAGATGAAGCTACCAGTAATTAGGCAAATACAGCGAACATGTACCGCCGCAGAAATAGAAACAGCTATTAAAGTGTTGGAGAATACATCCGAAGCTGCATCTATAAAAGAAGATGAGATGGATGTTATTGGTGAGTTGATATCTAACATGTGTGGGGCGCTGGATGTGCATGCGCTTATTGATGGCGGCATGCCTGAGAAAGATGCAGCAAATGCTTTTATGAAAAAAGTATTGGGATCTATTGATAAATAATATGTTGTTTGGTATAAAAAAAGGATGCATTGTAGGCGTCCTTTTTTTGTAATTTTTTCGAGTGAGATTATTAAAATTGGTAGGTGAGCCTGAGGTAGTATTTAAAGAACATTTTCTTTCGCATGAGAATTCCATAATAATGTTCTCCTTTAAAAAAAGAATAATGGAAGATGTAATAATTATTGGCGCAGGGTTGAGTGGGCTAGTAACAGCCAATCATCTTAAAAAGAACAGCATCAGTTTCAAAATCTTGGAAGCTCAAAACCGTTTGGGCGGTCGTATTGAAACTATTTATGGTGGCGATAAAACACCAATGGAAATGGGCGCTACTTGGTTTAGTAAAGAGCATAAAAACCTCCTGCGCTTTCTATCAGAATTAAATATTGGCTTTTTTGAACAACACAATGAAGGCATTGCTTTGTTTGAAACAATGTCTTTTGAACCCCCACAACAATATTTTGTACCCGCCAACGAGCACT
>JBBRPX010000084.1:0-13820 GCA_038227505.1 Chitinophagales bacterium | reverse complement strand
TTAAATGAATTTTTTGTTGTTGTAATAACATTTTCTTTGACCTTTAATTGCCCCTTTAAGATACGAAAAAAGGAGCAAAGAACGATCGTTCTCTACTCCTTTTTTTTCCTTAAGTTTTGAAGGACTTTTTCAGTGCCCTCCTAAATAGAGTTGCTTTTTTTTATTTTTTATCAGATTGTATTACATGTATTTGGTCCAGGTCTTCCACCAGGTATCTCCAACGGCGCAAGCACCTTTGTAGGTTACAGGCGTAAAACCAGTAGCTACTTTTTGGTTGGTAAATGAAGCACCAGTTGCAGCTGCAGCTGTTGCAGATGTCGGATTAAAATCAGGTGTTAAATAATTAAATGGTGCACCTAAACCTACTTCAACATTGGTAGTTAAAATGCTATTGCCATAAGCAGCAGTTTGAAACCAATCAGTGACAGAAGCAACAGTAGCCCCTGTAGGTGCTGTTGAACTCGCAGCATAATTAACTGCCAATGGTGAACCTGAAATAATCGTATTCTGTACATTAAGTGTAGTAGGAATATTTAAATCCGTTGGTCTTCCTTTTGAGGCATCTATTAATAAACCTACCGGGTAACCCATTACGATAGAATTAAACAAATTCAAATTGGAGTTTCTTCTAATTTGCGCTCCGCAAAGAAACAAGGAATTGCCAATATTATTTAATGCTGCTTTTGGGCCCATAACAGTCATGTTACTAAACACACATCCAGTTAATGGTGTTAACGTACTGCCATTGGCATCGTTGTCACTTTCAAATGCTTCACTTTTCGAAATATCAGCAACCGCTGAATCTCTTAACCCAATACCAAATTGTACTTTCCCGCTAAACCCATTGTCAGTATCAAAGTCGTCATCAAGGCCTCTGTAAGCTATCAAATGTTTACAATTTACAGTCCCACCAAACCACTCAAAAGAATCATCATTAGCATAAGAAACCTGCACGTTATCTATAGTAGTTCCAGAACCTACACCACCAAAAGTTAAACCGTTAATTTCTTTATCAGGCAAAAATGCATAACCGGCATATTCAATTCTTACATATTTTAAGACACCGCTGTTATCAACCGGGTTTTGGTTTTGTGTTACAGGTGTGCCATACAATCCAAGGCCATCACTGTTGTTAACACCACCTTCAATTTCGCCAACACCTTGTATACCGTTAAAAGATGAGTTGGTTGGTGCATTACCCAGTAGTATCACCCCTGACCAATCACCCCTTACCGGAGTTGCAGCTTCCGATGTAAAAACAATAGGTTTGTCAACAGTTCCTTCTGCATTTATTTTTGCTGATCTTGTAATAACAAGCCCACCTTGTTTATTAAGTTCGCCCACTATTTTTGTACCAGGTTCAATAGTTAAAATAGCACCGTTGGTTACATACACAAGTCCCCTTAGCTTGTAAGTGTACTGTGCTTTCAGGGTTCTGCTTTCTGTTATACGTCCTTCCAGTATAACATTTTCAGTAGTACCGCCTGTAGGAGGAGGCGTGGTTACAATTGTGGTTGCACCGTCTACTTCAATTTTACGGCATTGAACAGCAACTAACACTACTGCAGCTAATCCAAATACTAATTTTTTCATGACTTTATATTTTGGTGTTGATGTTTATTTTATGTTGTAAGAAAAACTAATTGAAAAATTGGTACCATATACACGCCTTAATGCAAGTGCATCTGTCGCTTTATCAAACTTTTTGTTGTCATTTAAATCGTGGTAAAAATTTGCAGGACGATTAAAAATATCTGAAACGTTTAATTTTAATTCTCCCTTTTTAGCTATCACTTTTTTTGATATCTGAAAGTCCAATAATGGCCTGGAAGCTTCGTACACCGGCGGTGTATCGTCTGCAGCACTACCGCCATTTAGCGTTGAACTACCCACGTAATAAATTCTTCTTCCTATCTGGTTAAATAAAAATGTGGTATTAATACCAGCCTTTTCAATATCATATTGCAGGGCAAGGTTTAC
Organism: Chitinophagales bacterium; assembly: GCA_038227505.1. GTDB lineage: Bacteria > Bacteroidota > Bacteroidia > Chitinophagales > Chitinophagaceae > Ferruginibacter. Next base: position 11,840 of record JBBRPX010000084.1, on the reverse strand, counting down.
CAGGTAAGGGCTTTGCCCTTGCATCGGTCTTTTCAGCGTTGGTATTCTATTGTAGATGTAAGAAAAATTACCTTGTAATGTGAAGTTTTTTAATGCACTTATTGCTTCCAGTTTTTTTCTAAATTCAAATTCAGCACCATAGGTGTTTGCATCGTCTGCATTCACGTAGTTAAATGTATTTGATGAACCTGCACCAGTTGTATTAGCAAAAAGTTCGATAGGCTTAATAAATTTCTTATAAAAAACACCAAAAGTTATTAGTTCACCTGCCCGTGGATACAACTCATATCTCACATCTGCATTCGTAATTTTAGTACGCTCCAGCTTAGGGTTACCTGTTACGGTTGCACCTAAATCAAAATCAAAAAAGCTAAAAGTACTCAACTCTCTAAACTCAGGCCTAACAACTGTTTGAGAGCCCGACACACGAAGATTGGTTTTGTCGCTTATTTTATAAGTAATATTCACACCAGGTAAATAATCAGTTTTTTTAGTATTCACAAAGCGTTCGTCTGTTTTCTTTGTACTACCAATTAATTGGTCAAAATCCTCCACTCTTAAACCCCAAACAATTCTTAATTTTTTCAATAATTGATTGTCAAACTGTAAAAAGCCTGCGTTCATAATTGAGTTCGCTATATACCTAAACCTGTTACCTGAAATTTCATTCAATGCAAATTTGTTATCGTTTCCGTTACCAAAATTGGCAGGGTCAAATATTCTCGACGGGTCCAAGAGACGTAGTGTTTTGTTATCAGAAGGTAAATAAATAGCAAATGGTCTGCTGTTAAACAATCTGTCTTTTACCTGAAAAAAATAACCGCCCTTTATGGTTTGTGCTGCACCCTTTATTTTAAATGATTTTGCTAAATCACCACCTGCAGTGTAAATGTAATCGTTCAAATTACCAAAGTACCTGCTGCCAGTTTTTTGAGATGAGTTAGAAGCACTGATCAGCAAAGAATAAGGAGACGCTGGGTTGGTAGGATCATCTTGGTTGTATTGTAATCTTCTTTGGTCAGGCACATACTGGTCAAGAATATTAAAACTGCCATACCAGTGCAACTTTGCATTAATTGGGTTTATATTATGATCTCCCGTTACTTGAGAATTGTAAAACGTATTTGCTTTAAAAGCAAGTTCTGTTGCCCTTATATTATCGCCAACAATACTGTTGGTTTCAAAATCTTTACCAGTTCTTAAAGTAGCGTAATTAGTAGTATTTACATTTAAAATATTCTTAAAAGAAATTTTATTGTCTCTGCCTAATTGAAAAGAAATGTTTGCAAGTGCACCTGCTAAAATATCCTGACTATATTTATTATTATTATAGTCAAAATTTAAACTTGCTATATTATTTTGAATACCAAATATTCTATTTTCAAATTCAAGCTTCTTATTTGTTCTGTTGTAATTAAGCGCAAATACTGCAGCCACTTTGCTCTTATCGCCAAGTGGTTTTACAAAACCTCCACTTATTTGCAATGCATTGTTCAACAAAGACAAATCATTGTTTTTAGTAGTAGCCATCCAGTTATTACTAAATGACGATATAAGCGCAGTTTTTTCTGATGGCAACAAATTTGTAAAAATAGCTCTTCTTGGTATGGACGAAGGGAGCGCTCTTTCACCGTTATCGTATCCTAAGAAATCAGTATTACTACCTTTGTAATTATAAAAATCTTTCCCAATAGTAGCAGTGTTAAAACCTGTACCAACCTGAACGGTTAAGAAGTTTTTTGCAGGTACATCTTTTGTATTTACCTGTACAATACCACCTGCCCACTCACCCGGTAATTCTGGAATAAAAGTTTTATTAATTATAATATTATCAATAATAGATGACGGGAATATATCAAAACTAAAAGTCTTTCTATCGGGTTCAGTACTGCTTAACAAAATGCCGTTTAGCATTGCCTGGTTGTACCTGTCAGCCAAACCACGAACAACTAAATATTTACCATCTTGTACAGACGTTCCCGGTACACGCTTTAAAACTTCCCCCGTATTCTTATCAGGGCTTCTGCGAATGGTTTCTGCACTTATTACAGATGCTACGACAGAAGTATTTTTTTGATAAGAGATAAGAGAGGCTGTACTTTCCTTTCTGGATGATGAACGGATAATAACCTCGCCCTCCGTCTTTGAAACTACGTTTATGCTTATTTCTAAATTCGTAGTTTTTCCGGCTTCTACCATCACGTCATCAACTATTTTGGTTTGATAACCGACAGCTGTTATTTTTAAACTGTACTTTTTACCTGCGTCTAGTGTTAAAGAAAATTGCCCATCTACATTTGCAGCTTTGGTAATTTTTTCATTTACTACTTGTATCGTTACCGATTGAATGGTACTATTTGTTTTTCCGTCAAATATTTTACCTTCTAGCACACCCTTTTGTGCAAAAGAAACAAACGAAAATGTAAGGGATATTATAATTAGTAATGCTGATCTCATGCGTTGCATATTTGAACGGCAAAGAAAACATTTACATGTTATGGCAATGTGAAGCTAAAGTTACCAAAATGTTATGTGACCAATGGGCGGGCAATATCTATCGTTCTAACTGCAAAAATCATCGGTGGTTTTTGAGTTAGGTTTTTTATGAACTCTTTTTCAAAACTTTCTTCAACTGAAGTGATCAATGTTTTTGGCAGATCTGCCAGGCTTTAATCAACAAGGTTTAATAACGGTTTCATGTTTTGCCCATCGATTTATATTATTATTTTAAAACGCTACTTTCACCCTGTTGGATGTATACAAAACTGCAAAAAGGCTCTGTTTAAATTACTAAATTATTTAGTATATTTGCGCAATGACTATAACGCCAACCCAATCTCATTTAATTTTTAAGCTTGAGTCGCTCAGGCAAATAATTATAAATTCCAATGATAAAGAAACCATTTTTGCAACTGCAAGGCAGGCCCATCTTCTGGCGACACCAGTTCCAATAGATCTATCTTTTGGTTACAAAATAGAATGCAAAGAAAGAACCCTCACTATACTTTCGCACGAAGTGAGAAGCTACGAAAACAGCAATACTGAAATGGAAGTTATTAAGTTCCAGTTTGCATCTACCATTCTAATGCTTATGCTTCAATTTATTCAGGGAACCTTAGGCGATATCCAAAAGATTATTGCAGAAAATAAAAAGGTGGCGTAACAAAATCCACCGCCAATATATTATAATAAACAGCTTTTATCCTTTTTTTTTATTTGGCAGTAATAGTCGTCCTTTTAAGCCTTTTAGTTTTTATAATTCTCTTCGCATATTCAATTTCTAGCATCTGCGCAAATCCCCGTAAATCTTTGAGCAAAATATATACGGCACTCCCATCTTAATCGTTACTACATGTTATTATAAAATCTACCTGCAACTTCGCTATTATTAACCTGCCACCAGCACGATACTAGACTCAACCATTCATCAACGTACTTTCCTTCGTTTAGCATTCGTTTATCTATCATTTACACACCGTTACTTTTTCAAATTTTTTTATGTGCAGCCCCGACCCCACCCTAAGTGTTTAAATCCGACAGGTTTTTCCTAGCCCAATGCAACCGACCAAACGCCAACTCCTCACTATAATTTACATAATACGTGTGGCCACATCACCCAGCAATACAACGCCCGGTTTTTTGCCCACCTCAAAACTACCCACAAACTTATCCATCTCCAACGCTTTTGCACCATTAATGGTTGCCCATTTCAACACGGTGTCCAACGAAATAGTGGGAAAATTTCTGCAAATGGTTTTTACCTCTTCAAACATATTTAACTGTTCATTGCTGGCATAGCTGTCAGTACCCAACACAAGGTTGCAGTTTTCTTGCAGCATCATTTCAACATCGGGCAACGTATTTTCTATGTATAAATTGGCATTGGGGCAAATGCAGTAAAATAAGTTGCTATTGCCTTTGTTATTTGCTGCAAAAAGCACATCATCTTTTTTGGTAAAAGTATTGTGCACCAATATAAGTTTCTGTTGTTTTGTAAAGTAGGGCAGCCAGCTTTCTAAAGATCGTTTGCCTGTGGCAGAAAATGATTCAATGTCAATACCGAAATTGTTATATAAATCCAAAAAGCCACCACTTTTATTTACATACAATTCATTTTCGGCTGCACACTCTTGGTTGTGTATGCTTACCGTTTTGTTTGCAGAGGTATTATTGAGCAAAGCAAATAAGTTAGCAGATACACTGTATGGTGCGTGTGGCACCAAGGTAATAGTATATTTAGGAACATTTAAATTTGTTGTAAAGGCATCCAGTACTTTAGTTGCTTCATCAAATCGTTTTTGTGCAACGGCATCTACAAATCCGCTTACTTCTATAAAGTTATGCCAGTGTAAATCGCTGTGTTGCTTAAGAGGAATCGAATCCGTTGTATTACAAATATCACCGATTGCAATCGTACCACTGTCGTATAATTCCTTTGACGCAGCCTGCATGGCATTGTGCTTTTCTTCGTCGTTTGCAGTGCGCTCTTTCATAACCGTCTGCACAAAATTTACCAAGCCAGTTTGTTCAGGTACTTTACCTTTTAAATGGCTAAGCTCAATATGGCAATGGGTATTTATAAACCCCGGGCATAATATTCCATCAAAAAATTCAATACCGTCTCCGGCATCTTTTTCTTCAATAATAGCTTCTACTACGCCGTTTTCTGAAATAACAAGTACTTCGTTCTCATCCCTTAAAGTGTACCCGTCAAAAATATTGTTTCCTTTTAATTTTCTGTATAACATGGTAAAATGATAAAACGTAATTTCGCAGCCGCACAATTCATTGAACCGCCTAAGCCTACAATGCAAAGTTGCACAAAGAATTTAATTGGATTGAAAATTTAATATAGGAAGTAGTTTAATTTATAAAAAGGGTATAAGTCTCAATACTAAGTACTCAATACCCAATACCATAGTTATGTTAGAAAAGTTAAATGCCATAAAAGCAAAGTTTGATGATTTAAGTGTTGCCCTTACCAACCCTGAAGTTGTGGGCGATAACAAAAGATATGTGGCACTAAGCAAAGAATACCGCAGCCTGGAAAAGATAATCAATGCTCGCACTGCCTACATTAAAACAATGGATGATATTGAGTTTAATAAAGAAGTATTAAACAGCGATGATACCGAAATGAGAGAAATGGCAAAACAGGAATTGCCAACCCTGGAAGAACTAAAAGATACGCAGGAAAAAGGGTTGCGTAACATGCTTATTCCAAAAGACCCTTACGATGAAAAAAATGCCATCTTAGAAATTCGTGCAGGTACCGGTGGCGATGAAGCTTCGTTATTTAGTGGCGATTTGTTGCGCATGTATCTTAAATATTTTGAAAAGAAAGGTTGGAAAGCAACTTTGCTTAGCGAAAGTGAGGGAACTGTTGGCGGCTATAAAGAGGTACAGGTAGAAGTGACGGGAGACGATGTATATGGGTTATTGAAATTTGAAAGTGGCGTACACCGTGTGCAGCGTGTGCCGGATACTGAAGGCAGTGGGCGTGTACATACAAGTGCAGTCACCATTGCAGTAATGCCCGAGGCAGAAGAAATAGATTTTGAATTGAAAGAGAGTGATGTAAAAATGGAGACCGCCCGCAGTGGTGGTGCCGGTGGGCAAAACGTAAACAAAGTAGAAACAAAAGTCTTTCTTACCCATAAGCCAACTGGTATTGTGGTAATGTGCCAAACGGATAGATCCCAGCTGGGAAATAAATTAAAAGCAATGGAAATGCTGCGGACCAGGCTTTATGATGAGGAAGTAAGAAAAGCTGAGGAAGCAATTTCCCACATGCGCAAAAGTTTGGTTAGTACTGGGGACAGAAGTGCCAAAATTAGAACATATAATTTTCCGCAGGGACGAGTTACCGACCATAGAATAGGTATGACTGTATATAACCTAGATGCAGTGTTGAACGGAGAAGTAGGAGAATTTATTGAGGCACTGCAGTTTGCAGAAAACGCAGAAAAGCTCACGAGCCAAAAGTAATTTATCCTGAGCAAGTCTCATAATTAAATGATGGCTCTCAGATTTGCTTAAATGACACTCGTTCTTCAATAGAAATCCGAATAAAAGAGGCTGTCTATTACATATGAGACAGTCTCTTTTACATAACCTACCCAAAGCCGAGTATAAAAGGTACAGCGTGTTTACAATTATTTAACAACCGGTATTTAATTTTTGGCACCTCATTTGCTTTTTATAAATAACAACAACGATCAATTTAAATTTCTCATAAGCAGTTAGTTTTGGTAAACAGCCCCCGTTTCTACGGGGGCTTCTTTTATTCAGCATTTCTATCTGCTACTTTTTAAAAATTGCTGCCTTTATTACAACCATCCCCACTTATTTTTCCGAACTGGTTTTTAATTTTATATAAACTTTAATGAAACATATTAATTAGTTGATTTTTAATGACTATTCTTACAGCAACTTTGCATTCGCAAAACTTACATGAAAAAAGAAACACAAATATTTCAAACAGACAGTGCTTTTAGATGGAACAGTGTAAAATGGACAACAAGGGTATTGCTCGTGATAGGGATCATTTTACTTACAGTAGTTATTGTAGCAATTGTACAAGGCACATCTCCCAGCTTAACAAATATTGAAACTAAGAACCGGTTTTTTAAAGATGTTGTAAACCCACTTCAACAATTAGAAATCCCATATTCTAAATATAAAAACAAAGGCTTTAAATCTTTTCTGGAAATGAAAGACAGAGAAGACTCCATTAAAAAACTAAAACGTAGAAAAATAAGTGAGCAAACAGAATTTATTCGTGCGGCGTTTTACGACCCTTCGTGGAATTATATAGCATCGGTAAAAGACCTTGAAGCGAACGCCGGCAAACTAAATACTATTTTTCCTTTATGGTTTTTTATAAACTTAAAAGACAATAGTAAAATAGAATCAAGAATTGATTCTGCAGGGCTGGCAATAATGAAAAAAAACAAACTGAAGATTTTACCCATTTTCAGCAATTACAATTCTACAAAAGGTATTGGTGGCGATTTTGACGGAGCCTTACTTCACGTAATGCTTAACGACAGTGCAAAAAGAAATAAATTTATTAATAACCTGGCAGATACAATTTCTAAATACGATCTACAGGGAATCAACATAGATTTTGAGGAAATAAAGGAAACAAGCAATGAACCAATCACTAATTTTCAGAAAAAATTATATGAAGTATTTCATGCTAAAGGCTTAATGGTAACGCAAGATGTGGTGCCTAATAATTCAGACTATGATTTTGTAGAATTAAACAAATACAACGATCATATTATTTTAATGGCTTATGACCAATACAGCGATGCACAAAGTGGACCCGGACCAATATCTGCGCAAAAATGGATTGAAGAGGCGATGGATAATGCCGCTAAAAAGATTGATAGTAAAAAAATAATTCTAGGCCTGGCAGGCTACGGGCGAGACTGGAGTGTTGATAAGAACGGCAAAGTTTTAAAAGATGAAAATGGAAAGTTAATAGAACCTCAAGCAATCACTTATTCACAGGCGTTAGACAAAGCAAGGTTGTCAAATGCTAATGTAATTTTTGACAATGATAATTTTAATCTCCATTACAGTTATTCGCAAGAAAATGATAGTACAGTTACCCAACACGATGTATGGTTTACCGGTGCCGTATCTTCTTACAACATTATGCGTTTTGCAGATGAGTATGGTGCCGCCGGAACAGCTCTGTGGGTTATTGGTAAAGAAGACAGAAGGCTTTGGGACTTTTATGGCAGGTCTCTAACCAATGCCGCACTCGATGCAAAACCTTTTGATTATAATAGTTTAAATAAACTCCCTTACGATGTAAACCAAAAACCAACACCCATTGGTGAGGGTGAACTTTTAAGAATCTTATATACGCCACAACCAGGTCTTGCATCCTTAGAAATTGATACGGCTGAAGATTTAATTACAGAGCAGAAATATCTACAGTTACCATCCGGTTATGTTTATGAAAAGTTTGGAGAGGATACAACAGCAATAGGGTCCACACAGAAGAAACATAAAATAATTCTTACGTTTGATGATGGGCCTTCGCAAGAATGGACTCCAAAGATTCTTGATATTCTTGAAAGAGAAAAAGTAGCCGCAACATTTTTTGTAGTCGGCATTAATGTGGCAAACAACATTCCGCTGCTGCAACGCATTTACAAAGATGGTTACGAAATTGGCAACCATACTTTTACCCATAACAATATTGCAAAAATGGGTCCTCAGCGTTCAGAGCTGGAAATGAAATCTACCAGATTACTGATAGAAGCAGTTACAGGACGAAGTACCATATTGTTCAGGGCACCTTATAACGCAGATAGTGAACCCCAAACTTTTGAAGAAATTGAACCGATAGCCCGTAGTAAAAAAGACAATTATATAACAGTTGGGGAAAGTATAGATCCTCAGGATTGGGATGATCATAATGTAAATGCAGATAGCATTTTTAACAGAGTTGTACGTCTGGCAAATGCAGGTAATGGCAACATCATTTTATTGCACGATGCAGGTGGTGACACTAGAATAGCAACCGTGGAGGCCTTACCAAGAATCATAAAATATTTTAAAGAACACAATTGTGAGTTTACAACAGTGGCAAGCCTTATGGATAAAACCAAAAACGATGTAATGCCTGTTGTGCAAAGAAATTTAAAACTTCAATTTAATTATTATTTCAGCATAACATTGTATTGGGGCTCACATTTTATTTTTGCTCTTTTCCTGGTAGGCATTGCCCTTTCTATGTGCAGAATTTTACTGATGGCCGTACTAGCCTTCAGGCAAAAAAGAAAAGAAAAATACATGCCTATTAGCACCGCTCAACCTGGTGTTAGTATCATTGTTCCTGCATACAACGAAGAGGTAAATGCTGTAAGAACGGTGGAGAGTCTCTTGCAGCAAGACTATCCTAATCTTCAAATTGTATTTGTAGATGATGGCAGTAAAGACAGCACTTTTAAAACTGTTACAGATTTTTTTGTAAATATGCCCAATGTGCAGGTTGTAACAAAAACGAATGGTGGCAAAGCAACAGCGTTAAATTTTGGGATCAATATAGCCACCAATGATTATGTTGTTTGTATAGACGCAGACACGCAATTAAAAAAAGATGCAGTTTCACAATTAATGAAAAAGTTTTATGCTGAAGAAGGAGCTGCACCTGTAGGAGCTGTTGCGGGCAATGTAAAAGTGGGCAACGAAATAAATATGATTACCAAATGGCAAAGTATTGAATATACAACCTCGCAAAATTTTGATAGGTCTGCTTTTGATTACCTTAATTGCATAACAGTTGTGCCTGGCGCAATTGGTGCGTTTAAAAAAGCAGCAGTTATTGAAGCAGGAGGTTTTACATCTGATACGCTGGCCGAAGATTGTGACCTAACCATGCGTTTGCACAAAAAAGGCTACAGCGTAAGAAACTGCAAGCAGGCAATCTCTTATACAGAAGCGCCTGAAACCTTTAGCCAGTTTTTAAAGCAGCGCTTTAGGTGGAGCTTTGGTGTAATGCAAAGTTTCTGGAAACACAGAGATGCATTTCTAAACCCAAAATATAAAAATTTTGGTTTGGTGGCCATGCCCCACATTCTTATTTTTCAAATGCTTTTACCTTTTCTTTCACCCCTTGCAGATATAATTTTGGTATTGAGTCTTATTGCAGCAGGGCTTGGTATTATTCCTGCAAGCTTAGGACACATAGTTTTGTATTATTTTATTTTTACTTTGGTTGATATGGCAGGTGCATTGCTTGCATTTAATTTTGAAAACAGTGCCCTCAAAGGCCACGCAACAGAAAATGGTAAAAGAATAAAAGAAGACTACAAAAAATTGCTATGGCTGTTTCCACAACAATTAATTTACAGACAATTAATGTATTATATTCTATTTAAATCCTTTAATAAAGCCTTAAAAGGTGAGTTACAGGGTTGGGGCGTATTAAAAAGAACTGGCAATGTAAAACAAACGGTAACCGTTTAACGTATGTTCTTTGTTAACTTTAACCAAATTTAAAACAACAGGTTCGTGGCTGAAACAACAGAGAATAAGACTTCGTTTTTAAGAAGATTAGGTAACGAAGCCGGGATAGAGATGAGTTTTGTAGATCATCTGGAAGCATTGAGGTGGCATCTTGTACGTGCAGTGCTGGTATGGCTTGTAGCGGTTATTGGTATTTTTATAAAAATAGATTGGGTGTATGACAATGTTGTTTACGCTCCTGCGCAATCTACATTTATTAGCTACAGTGCACTTTGCAATTTTGGCCACTGGTTGCATTTAGGAGAATCACTTTGTATGCCAGCTGTAAATATAGAGTTGCAGGGTAACACCATCAGTGGGCCGTTTATGTCTGCTATCTCTATAGCAATAACAGGTGGACTTATAATAGCTTTCCCTTATTTATTTTGGGAATTGTGGCGCTTCGTAAAACCTGCGCTTTCTGCAAAAGAAGTAAAATATTCTCGTGGCAGTATTTTATGGGTCTCCTTGTGTTTCTTTTTAGGAGCAGCATTTGGGTATTTTTTATTGGCTCCCTTCACTTTTAATTTTCTAGGGAGTTTTACACTCGGCACAACTAAGTCATATATTTATCGCCCTACATTAGATGATTATATTGATACACTAAATAATATTATTTTAGGCTGTGGTATTGCATTTGAGCTCCCTGTACTCGCTTATGTTTTGTGTAAGATCGGGCTTATAACTGCTGAATTTTTGAAGAAATACCGCAAATATGCTTTTGTAGTTATTTTAATATTGGCTGCAGTTATCACGCCATCGCCAGATTGGACCAGTCAGGTAATTGTGTCTAGTCCATTGTTACTTTTGTATGAAATAAGTATCCTTATATGCAAAAGGATAGATAAACAAAAAGAACAGGAAGAAAAAGAATGGAGTTAAGTGTAAATGGCAAAATAAGAATTGGGCATATATGAAGAAGGTAAGGAACAAATGTGATAATTTGCTGACTTTCTGATTTTAAACTTTGTCCTTTCTTTAAAGATTTATGGTTTTTCTATTTTCATAATTAATCTTTTATTTTTTGCATCTATCATTTTAGTTGAATAGCATAGGTTTTGGTTTTAAAACATTGTCAATTATTAATCGAAATATTATCAATTAAAAAAATATTATTACACCTTCAACTCACTTACATGAATTTCGATCTTACAAAACCACTGGCCATAGGCAGCGACCATGCAGGCTTTGAATACAAAGCAAAACTGGTAAACTATTTAAGAGATGAGAAAGGAATTGCCTTGCGTGATTTTGGTACCTATAGTGCTGACTCTGTTGACTATCCTGACTTTGCCCACCCTGTAGCAAATGCGGTGGAAAGCAAAGAATATTGTTGCGGTATTTTATTGTGCGGCAGTGCAAATGGAGTTGCAATATCTGCCAACAAACACCAGTATATACGTGCAGCAATTGCATGGGAAAACGAAATAGCATCGCTTGCTCGCATGCACAACAATGCAAATATTCTTTGCATACCCTCAAGGTTTGTAACGCTGGAAGTTGCCAAACAAATGGTAGATACTTTTTTAGCAACTGCTTTTGAAGGTGGAAGACATTCGCTAAGGGTTGAGAAGATTGCAGTGGAACAGAACCATGATGGGGAAGAATAAAATTTAATAAATAATTTAAACAGAAGTTTTCTATCAAAACTTCTTAAATAATATATCTAATTATTTAGATTAATTTTGAGTTATCGGTTGGTGTCGTCACCAACCGAAATTTGAAGAGTTGCCTATATTGTCTTTATATTTAAGAATGGAAACAAATCCTTACCGAAGGCAAGGTCAAATGGATATATTGCAGTCGTATTT
>JBBRPX010000083.1:0-13904 GCA_038227505.1 Chitinophagales bacterium | reverse complement strand
TATTTCCTTTTGTATGTCTTCATGTGTCAGGTAAATTAAAACATGGTATCCTTTTTCCTGAGCAATAGATTCAATGCCATTTATTGCCAATGCAAAAAAATTATTTGCAATTTCCGGAATCACAACAGCAATGGTTTTGCTTTTTTGTTTTCTTAAACTACTGGCATAGGGATTTACCAGGTAATTCAATTCTTTGGCTTTTGCCAACACTGCCTCCTTAGTCGCAACACTAATTTCATGGCTATCCCGTAAGGCCTTAGATACAGATGAAATAGACAAATTGAGCTCTTTAGCAAGTTGTTTAAGATTCATACGAATGAACGTCTCGGATTGAAATATTTTAATTAAGTACTTTACAAAATGTGATGTAAAATATTGTATTATTTACGAAAATCTACGAAAACGTTGTAGTAAATAAATCTGCCTTCGAACACACAGGCTATTATTTTTTAGCAGAATTTACATTGCCAACAACTAAGAACTCATTTAATTAAATACGATTGCCATGCTTAAAAAGAAAATTCTTCTTTCTGTTTCATTGTTCTTGTGTACCCTCATTGCAGTGGCTCAGTCAAAAACAATAATAGGAAAAATATCATCAATTGATGGCACGCCACTGGCGGGTGCTACGGTACAGCTCAAAAATTCAAAAATCACTACTAAAACAGGGAATGAAGGCACTTACTCAATAAGTGTTCCCGTCAATACCGGTAACATACTTGTATTTACTTATGTTGGCTTTAAATCTAGAGAGGTGGAAATTGGAAATGCTTTGTCATTTGACATCAGCCTGGTTGAATTAGAAAATAGCCTGAATGACGTAGTGGTAGTGGGGTATGGTAGTCAAAAGAAGAGAGACGTAACCGGGTCTGTTGCTTCTTTATCTAAAGAAAGACTTCAGCAACTACCCAATACAAATATTGCCCAGGCACTTCAGGGTTCTGTTCCTGGTCTTCAAATAAATACTAACAGCGGAGGAGCAGAAGGCAACGATGTATCCATTCTTATCAGGGGCAGAAATTCTATAAGTGCCAACACTGGTCCATTAATTATCTGGGATGGTATTCCTTATGAAGGTGGAATATCTGAAATTAATCCTAGCGACGTAGAGTCTATCGAAATATTGAAAGATGCTTCAGCTGCCGCTATATATGGTTCTCGAGGTTCCAATGGTGTTATTCTAATAACAAGTAAACAAGGAAAAAAAGGGAAATTAAATATCACCTATGATGGTTCTTATGGAACTCAATCAATTACCAATAAACCCGATTTATTAACAGGCGAGGAATTCTATAATTTTAAAACAACTCGTTTAAATGCGACTAATACACTCTCTAGTAACGAGCAAGCAGTCTATTCAGCAGGTAAAGCTGTAGATTGGTACAAGCTGGCAACACAAAAAGGCGTAAGGTCTCAACACTCTCTTTCAATGACGGGCGGCACGGATAAAATATCGTTCTATTTTGGTGGTACTTTTCTCGATGTTAAAGGGGTTTCCGTAAATGACAGATTCAAAAGATATTCACTACGCCCTAGCATTGAAGTAAAAGTAACTCCTTGGTTAACGATTGGGTCAAGTACACAATTCTCATTACAAAACAGAGATGGTCTTCCAGTAGAATTTTCAGATCCAAGAAACACCGGTGGCGGCGCTAACTTTTTTAACCCACTTACTACTCCTTATAATGCTGACGGAACCCCCTCTATTTATGCTTATGCAGATTATCCTCCTGCAAGAAATCCTCTTTCAAATATCCTGGTTACAAATAACGATAATGCTTACAGAATTTTTAGTACAAACAACATAAAAATCGATTTCCCTTTTGTAAAGGGTCTTTCGTATAAATTAAATACAGGTATAGAATATGAAAACAATTCCCGTAAAACTTATTGGGGAAGAAATGTTGCATTAGGTTTTGAGAGTAATGGTTATGCATCTAATTTTAATTCAATTTCAAGAAATTTTACAATAGAGAATATTCTTAACTATTCCAGAGAATTTGGAAAGCATTCGGTAAACTTTACAGCATTGTACAGCAGCCAGAGCAACGATTATGATAGAGATCAGCTGGATGGCCAAGGGTTTCCAAATGATGTATTGACAAATTACCAGATGTCTTCTGCAGCTTTACTTACTGCAACTTCTACAAATTTTAAGCAAAACCTGCTTTCACAAATGGGGCGATTAAATTATGGTTATGATGGAAAATATTTAATCACTTTAACTGCCCGAAGAGATGGTTATTCAGGATTTGGCGCTAATAGTAAATACGGCGTATTTCCATCTGCAGCTGTAGCTTGGAATATTACCCGAGAATCATTCATGAAGAATATTAATTTTATCAGCAATTTAAAATTGAGAGTTTCCTACGGTGTAAATGGTAATCAAGCTGTTTCTTCGTATAGTTCTTTAGCAAAACTTGCAAGTTTTCCTTATGTAAGTGGAACTACCGTATTGCCGGGCTATGTTCCAAGCAGCCTTGCTAATGAAAGTTTAGGCTGGGAATCTACTAATTCATTATCATTCGGTTTAGATTTTGGAATCCTGAAAAACCGTATGCAAGGTTCATTGGATGTTTACTCCGCCAAAACAAAAGATCTTTTATTAAACAGAACAATTTCTTCTGTACAGGGCTTTACAAGAATTTTACAAAATATTGGTAAAACAGCAAACCGTGGAATTGAATTAGGTCTAACATCAACTAATATAAAATCCAAATATTTTAGCTGGACAACCAACTTGAATTTTTCACATAATAAAAATAAAATTGTTGATTTATATGGCGATGGCCGTGATGACGTAGGAAATAGCTGGTTTATTGGTAAACCTATTAACGTTATTTATGGATTACAAAACGATGGTGTTTTTAAAACACAGAAGGAAATTGATAAATCGTTTCAAAAAACGTCAAAGCTCGGTTGGGTTCGTGTTAAAAATGTAAATGGCGATACGCTTATTAATGCATCCGACCGAACTATAATTGGTAACCAGGACCCGAATTTTATATGGGGTATAACCAACACCATTAAATACAAAGGAATAAGCCTGATGTTTTTTATTCATGGCGTAACAGGTATAACAAAGAGAAATCCCTTTGACGACGATAACGTTTTTACCGATGTAAGAAGAAATACCACCCTAAAAGATTGGTGGTCGCCAACGAATCCAAATGGTAACCACTTTGCCAATGATTCTTATGCTAATCCACTTGGTGTAATGTTTTATGAAAAAGCAAATTTTGCCAGATTAAAAGATATTTCATTAGGATATGAGTTGCCAGCGAAATGGCTACATACAATAAAAATTACTTCATGTAAAGTTTATGTAACCGGCAGAAACCTTGCAACGTTTACGAAATACAACGCCCTTGATCCTGAATTGACAGATCAGTACGGCTTGCCATTGCAAAAAGAATTTGTATTTGGGTTAACAATTACTTTATAAAAAAAAATACATTTTGTTATGAACAAAATAATAAAAATATCGGTTTTATTGATTTTAATATTTACAGCAGCCGGCTGTAAAAAAAGTTTTTTAACTGAAAAGCCATTGGCTGTAATTGCGCCTGATAACTTATACGTAAATAAAGCAGGGTTCGAATCCGGGCTGTATGGTTTATATAGTTTGTGGAGAGAAGAAAGAAAAGGAATTAATGGCCCAACCAATGATATGGCACTTACGGCTGCTTTTATTGGTGTTGACAATGCATATAGTTTAAGGCCTGCCGCTAGTGCACCAGAACAAGTGTTTAATGATTTTGGTGTGCGGTTAAACTCCAGCGATCCTTATGTAAGAAGATTATGGGAGTGGTTGTACAGGATTATAAATGCAGCTAATACATTAATTGATCGGTCTGAAAACACTTCCATTAACTGGACTGAAACTCAGAAGAAACAAATTGTTGGTGAAGCTAAATTAATTAGAGCATGGGCTTATAGGCATCTTACATTTTTGTTTGGAGATGTTCCGCTGAATTTATCAGAATCAAAAGGGAGTACTATCAGAACAGATTGGGACAGAAATCCGGTTGCAGAAGTAAGAAAGGCCATGGAAAAAGATTTGCTGGATGCAGAAGCAGGAATGAGTGATATTGCAATTGTAGAAGGAAGGGCAAGCAAAGTTGTTGCCCAGCATTACTTAGCAGAACTTTATCTTACTACAGGTGATTTTCAAAAGGCAAAAGATAAAGCCTTGCTGGTTACACAAAACACAAATTACAATTTAATTACAGCAAGATATGGGACAAATGCGGCACTCCCCGGCACTCCGTTTACAGATATGTTCCTCGATAAAAATTCAAACAGAAGCCAAGGAAATAGAGAAGCATTATGGGTAATTCAAAATGCATATTTATCAACCGGTGGCGATGCAAATATAATGAGGAGATGGTGGGTAAATCGTTACAGCGATATTAAAGTAAGCACTCAATTAAAAAACCCTCTGACATATTCTGTTGAATATGGAGGAAGGGGACTCGCCCGATTTGCAGTTACAAAATATGCATTCTCTCTTTATGCCCCTAATGACCAAAGAGGTTCGGCATTTGCATGGCGTTTTTATTATTTGATGAATAATCCGTTATCATTGCCCACTAATGCAAATAACAATACTGCTGCAACTTGTGCTATACCAGGCTATACAACAGGGCCAACAGGAGCGCGATTGGGGATTGATACAGTTAAGTTGAGTATAGGTTGTAATGAGCCTGCGCCTAATGCAACGACTGCTCCAAATTGGCCAAGTATCCGTAAATGGGATTGGGCTCCCTCAGACCCTGCGGATATACAAAATTCATCAAACTATAATAACGAGATTTATTTAAGGCTTGCAGAAACCTATTTATTATTGGCTGAAGCACAATTCCGTTTAGGCGATTTACAAGGTGCTGCAATTACTTTAAATATAATAAGGGCAAGATCAAATGCAACACCAATAACTGCTGCACAGGTTACAATTGATTTTATTTTAGATGAACGTTCAAGAGAACTAATTACAGAAGAGCATAGGCGATATACCTTATTGAGAACAGGAACCTGGTTTGCAAGAACACAATTATATAATAAATATGCTGGTACAAAAATTACATTGCGGGATACTATTTTGCCGATACCACAAAGTGTAATTGATGCCAACCTTACAAAGCTAATGCCACAAAACGCCGGGTATTAATTTTTTTTTCTGACATAAGTAGTTAGTAAAGGTGGTGGTTATTTGCTGCCACTTTTTATTAAAGAATAAATCTTGATATTTAATTACAAATGAGAATTTACATTATTGCAATAACAACATTGATGCTTGGCTCGGGAACTATTTCCGGTCAGGGTAATCTTTTCTCTGATTCCATATTAGTGCAGGCGAAAATATGGAGCCGGGACAGTATGAGGAAAATCCAGTATTCTGATTGGAAAACATTTCCTTCTCATACCGTTGAGATGCTGAAAGGATTTCGACCAACAAATAATATATTATTGAGTAAGTATGGCGGTGAAGCAACGATAACAAAAATGGCTACCGGCTTTTTTAGAACCGAAAAAATTAATGGTCGTTGGATGGTGATAGATCCATCCGGACATCCATTTATAGTGGCTGCTATTAATAGTTTTCGCCAAGGGAAATCAATTAACAATGAAAAAGCATTTGCGCAAAAATTTGGTTCTGTACAAAAATGGATGTCTACTTCTATTCAATTATTTCAACAGCTGGGTTTTAATACAGCAGGATCATGGGGAGAAACAGAACCCATTATAGAATATAATAAAACAACGGAACAGCCCTTTGCTTATTCAACTCAACTGAATCTTTTAAGTGGATACGCCCAGTCAGTCATCAAATTAAATCCAGCAAGGAAAAAAGCTTCTATTCTTTCCTTTATTCTTGATTCAGCATTTGTTATTTATTGCGATGAACAAACAAAGAAATTAGAAGCCGCTAAAAACGATTCAAATTTATTTGGGCATTTCTCTGATAATGAAATTGCTTTTATGCACACAGAATTTAAGGATATTCTTGCAGTAAAAGATAAATCAGATAAATGCTACAAGGCTGCATTGCAATGGATGAGAGACAAAGGAGTAGATTCAACATCTATTAGCAGGGAACAAAAAGAAGAATTTATTGGATTGCTTACTGGCGTCTATTACAAAGTGGTTTCACAAGCAATAAAAAAATACGACCCCAATCATTTATACATAGGCAGCCGCTTACATTCTACGGCAAAAAATAATAAATATATTTTTATGTCGGCAGAACCATACATTGATATTATTTCTATCAATTATTACGGTTATTGGGAACCACAGCAAAAACATTTGGCTGAATGGGCCAACTGGAGCAACAAACCTTTTTTTATTACGGAGTATTACACAAAAGGAGAAGATTCAAAAATGGGAAATATCTCCGGTGCAGGATGGCTGGTAAAAACACAAACGGACAGAGGTATTTACTATCAAAATTTTTGTTTACAATTATTGCAGGCAAAAAATTGTGTGGGCTGGCACTGGTTTCGTTACCAGGATAATGATCCTGCTGACCCAACAGCAGACCCATCTAATAATGATTCAAACAAAGGAATGGTGAATACCCAGTATGAACCTTATGAAAAACTTACTGAAAAAATGAAGAAATTAAACGATAATAAATATCAAATAATTAACTATTTAGATAGCTTGAAAAAATGAAATCACTAACAGCCTCAATATTTTTTTTACAATTTATTTTTGCAAATCCAATAAATGCTCAGGTAAATATTTATCATGATGGTTGGATAGATTTTAATAAGAACGGGAAGAAAGATATTTTTGAAGATCCCAAACAACCAGTTGATAAAAGAATAGCAAGTCTACTTTCACAAATGACATTAAACGAAAAAACTTGCCAGCTAGTTACACTTTATGGATATGGCAGGGTATTAAAAGATGAGATGCCAACTCCGCAATGGAAAAATAAAATATGGAAAGATGGTATTGCTAATATTGATGAAGAATTAAACACTACCACCTTTCGCCCACAAACAAATACAAAATATTCATACCCATATAGTCGTCATGCAGAAGCCATAAATACCATTCAGAAATGGTTTATTGAAGAAACAAGAATGGGAATACCTGTAGATTTTACCAATGAAGGTATTCATGGATTAGCGAGCGAAAAAGCCACAGCATTGCCTGCTCCTATTGCCATTGGCAGTACATGGAATAAGAAATTATTGTTGCATGCCGGGCAAATAGTAGGCCGTGAAGCAAAAGCATTAGGATATACAAACGTATATGTTCCTATACTTGATTTGGCAAGAGATCCACGTTGGGGAAGAGTAGTTGAATGCTACAGCGAAGACCCTTTTCTAGTAACAGAATTAGGGAAACAAATGGTAATAGGTGTACAAAGCGAAGGTGTGGCATCTACATTAAAACATTATGCTGGTTACAGTGTTCCAAAAGGAGGGCGTGATGGAAATGCAAGAACAGATCCGCATATTTCGCCAAGGGAGTTATTTAATTTGTATTTATATCCTTACGAAAGAATAATAAAAGAAACTCATCCAATGGGTGTAATGAGTAGTTACAACGATTGGGATGGTATGCCAATTACAGGAAGCTATTATTTTTTAACCGAATTACTAAGAAAACAATTTGGTTTTGATGGTTATGTGGTAAGTGATAGTGATGCACTAGAATTTATTTTTTCTAAACATCATGTAGCCAAAGATACTTCAGATGCTGTGAGAATTGCACTTGAAGCTGGTATGAACGTGCGAACAAATTTTCAAGTTCCTGAAACATTTATTTTACCAGCTAGAAAACTAGTAAGAGACGGTTTATTGAGTATGAAAACAATTGATGCAAGAGTAGCGGATGTGCTTCGTGTTAAATTTAAATTGGGATTGTTTGACAAACCCTATAATGAAAACACAAAAAAATCTGATGAGATAGTTTACAATGATGACGCCAAATTATTCTCTAAACAAATTTCGAAAGAAGTATTGGTATTGCTTAAAAACGAAAGAAATCTACTCCCGTTAAATAAGGCATCAATCAAAAATATATTGGTAACCGGACCATTGGCAGATGATACTTTAACATCTATGAGCAGGTATGGCCCTTCAAATATTAAAGTAATATCTGTATTAGAAGGCTTGCAAAATTATTTGGGTAATACTGTTACAGTTCAATATACAAAAGGTTGTGAAGGCAATGATGCCAATTGGCCCGAGAGTGAAATTTTTCCAACAAGTCTTTCTCCAATGGAACAAGCGAATATTGATAGTGCTGTTGCCAAAGCAAAATCCGCAGATGTAATTATTGCGGTAGTAGGTGAAACTGAAAATCAATTTGGAGAGAGCAGAAGCAGAACCAGCTTAGATTTGGCAGGAAGGCAATTACAATTATTGCAAGCATTACATGCCACCGGCAAACCGGTAATTGCCATTTTAATAAACGGGCAGCCACTAACAATCAATTGGCCAAACAAATATTTACCAGCCATTATAGAAGCATGGTGCCCTGGTGTGGAAGGTGGAAATGCCATTGCTGAAACTTTGTTTGGAGATTATAATCCTGGTGGAAAATTGCCGGTTACTTTTCCAAAATCTGTTGGGCAAATAGAATTAAATTTTCCATTTAAACCTGGCTCTCATGCAGGGCAACCCGGAGATGGGCCTAATGGTTTTGGCAAGACAAATGTGTATGGAGCATTATATCCTTTTGGATATGGATTAAGTTATACATCATTTGAGTATAGCAATCTAATAGTGACACCCGAAAAACAAAATGGCAAAAGCAATATTGAAATTTCACTAGATATTAAAAATACGGGAGCGAGAAAAGGCGATGAAGTAGTACAATTATATTTTAAAGATGAAGTGAGTAGTGTTACAGTTTATGAAACTCAATTAAGAGGTTTCGAAAGAATTTCATTGAATGCAGGTGAAACTAAAACGGTACATTTTTCTTTATCGCCAAAAGACATTTCACTGTTAGATAAATATATGAAGCCAGTTGTTGAACCAGGGGTTTTTGAAATATTGGTAGGCAGTTCCAGTGAAGATATTAGGGTAAGGAAAAAATTTATTGTTGAATAAAATTTTGAGGCAAAATAATTACTAAAAATAGTTTTCAATAAAATAAAATCATACATGTTATCACTAAAAAACAAATCCATTATTGTAACAGGGGGTACTGGAATTCTTGGCAAGGCATTTATTGAAGCCATTTCAAATGAAGGTGGAAATGTTGGAATAATGGGAAGAAACAAAACCGTTGCTGAAGAAAGAGCCCACGAAATAATTAGTAATGGAGGGAATGCCATTCCAATAATTGCTGATGTTACAAAAGAAGACGAATTAATTGCAGCTAGAGATGAAATGATAAAAAAATATGGGGCCATACATGGATTGGTAAATGGTGCAGGTGGTAATATTTCTGAAGCTGTGGTTCAACCCAATGAAGATATTTTTTCATTAAATATGGGTGCATTGGATGAGGCCATGAAATTAAATTTATGGGGTACTGTTTTGCCAACTCAAATTTTTGGAAGAGCCATATCTGAGCAATCATCAGGTAGTATAGTAAATATTTCATCGATAAGCGCCACAAGAGCTTTAACAAGAGTATTGGGATATAGTTTGGGGAAATCAGCTATAGACTGTTATACACGATGGATGGCAGTAGAACTTGCAAACCGTTTTGCAGATAAACTTAGAATGAATGCAATTATGCCTGGCTTTTTTCTAACAGAGCAAAACAGAACTTTACTAACCAATGAAGATGGCAGCTATACGGACCGTGGCGGTTTAATTGTACAAAATACTCCCTTTAAAAGAATGGGCGAACCTAAAGAATTACAGGGTGCATTGGGTTGGCTTTTAAGTGATGCATCAAAATTTGTAACGGGAACTATCGTAACTGTAGATGGTGGATTTTCTGCCTTTAGTGGTGTTTAAAAAATTTATAAATGATGAAAATATATAGCCATATTCTCTTAGTTTTTTTTCTTTTGCTTTTTAACAACATAGCCGGAGCAAAAATAGTATTACCCTCTTTTTTTTGCGATAATATGGTATTGCAACAACAAAGCAATGTTCCAATTTGGGGGAAATCAGAAAAAAATTCAAACATCATATTATTTACATCTTGGAATAAAAAAACAAGTTTTACAAAAGCAGATGAAAATGGAAGATGGAAAATATTTGTGCAAACACCAAAAGCAGGTGGTCCTTTTACATTAACTATAAAAGATAAAGAAACAGTGATTCTTAGTAATGTAATGATTGGTGAAGTTTGGTTTTGCTCCGGACAATCTAATATGGAAATGCCCATGAGGGGATTTAAAAATCAGCCCGTACTAAATTCTAACGAAATTTTGATAACTGCTGATAATAGTAATCTTCGCTTGTTAACAATTAATCGAAATGCAAGCATTAATGTATCGGATACCTGTAGCGGTAAATGGCAAATTTCCAATAGTGAAACAGCAAAAGAGTTTAGTGCAGTCGCTTATCAATATGGTGCAATGTTGCAAAAAAAATTAAATATACCTGTCGGGATTATTGTTAGTTGTTGGGGCGGCACTACCATACAATCGTGGATGAGTGAAGAGACATTAAATGGATTTAGTGAAATAAAAAAAATAGTAATAAGCGATTCAACTAAAGACAAACATAAATTTTCATCAACACTTTTTAATGGAATGATTGCGCCAATAGTTGGATATGGTATAAAGGGATTTTTATGGTATCAAGGTGAGAGCAATCGACACGAACCGGAATTATATGGAAAATTATTTCCAGCTATGGTTACAAGTTGGAGAAATTTATGGGATACAAAAACAATATTACCTTTTTATTATGTGCAGATAGCTCCATTTGGCGGTAAGGATACAACCCGAAGTGGCAAACACTTAAGAGAAGCTCAGCTAAAAGCTATGAAAAGCATACCGGATGCAGGAATGGCAGTTACCTTGGATATTGGTGACGAAACATTTATTCATTTTCCCGATAAAACTACGGTAGCAAAACGCTTACTGTATTGGGCCTTGGCAAAAACCTATAATTACAAAGGGATTGAATATTCTGGCCCAGTTTATAAATACATAAAAATAGAAAACAATAAAGTAAATGTATATTTTGACTATACAGAAAATGGATTGACATCTTTTGGAAAAGAACTACAAAACTTTGAAATAGCTGGCGCAAATAAAATATTTTATCCTGCTATGGCAAAAATAAATGACGATAAAAGTGTGCAAGTTTCAAATGATGAAGTGAAGAATCCGGCAGCAGTAAGATATGCCTTTAAGGAATATGTAAAAGGGGATTTATATAATAATGCAGGCTTGCCAGCATCTTCTTTTAGAACCGATAATTGGTAGTATAAAATGAATAGTAAAATTTATCAGATGACACAAACCATGCGTTGGTACGGCCCCAATGATCCGGTGAGTTTAAGCGATATAAAACAGGCAGGTTGCAGTGGCGTGGTTACAGCATTACACCACATCAGCAATGGCGAGGTGTGGACAATAGCCGAAATTGAAAAAAGAAAAATCATTATTGAAGCCGCAGGTCTAACATGGGATGTGGTAGAAAGTGTACCCGTTCATGAAGATATAAAAACACAATTCGATGGCTTTGAATTATACATTGAAAATTATAAACAGTCAATTAAAAATTTAAGTAGTTGTGGTATAAATATTATAACGTATAATTTTATGCCGGTGATGGATTGGACAAGAACCAACCTTTCTTTTCCCATGGCGGATGGGTCCTTAGCATTGTTATTTGAAAATGCTGCATTCATTGCTTTTGATATGTTCATCTTAAAAAGAAAAGCTGCTGAGCAAGATTATACAGCCGAACAAAAGGAAAGAGCCCAAGCAAGATTTGAAAGCATGAGCGATGCTGATAAATTATTGTTGGAGCAAAACATCATCAAAGGATTACCCGGTAGTGAAGAAAGTTTTACAGTAGAAAAATTTCAGCAGGCGTTGGATAAGTACGAAGGTATTGATGAGAGAATATTAAGAAGCCATTTAATTTATTTTTTGCAACAAATTATTCCTGTTGCAGAAGAATGTAATGTAAAGATGGTTATTCATCCGGACGACCCGCCTTATCCCATTTTAGGATTACCAAGAGTGGTAAGTACTGCTGCCGATATTGAAGCATTAATAAATGCTGTACCATCTTTAAACAATGGTTTGTGTTTTTGCACCGGTTCGTTTGGCGTAAGGGCTGACAACGATTTGCCGGCAATGGTAAAACAATTTGGAGATAGAATTAATTTTTTGCATTTACGAAGTACTAAAAGAAATGAGTGGGGAGATTTTTATGAAGACAACCATCTGGAAGGTGATGTGGATATGTACAATGTTGTAAAAAATATTGTGGCAATAATGCAACAAAGAAACATTTCTATACCCATGCGGCCCGACCATGGCCACCAAATGCTGGATGATTTAAAAAAGAAAACAAACCCTGGTTATAGTGCTATCGGAAGGCTAAAAGGTCTTGCAGAATTGCGCGGATTAGAATTAGGAATTGTAAAATCACTTTATCAATAGCCAATGAAAAAATTCTTAGACGATAATTTTTTGCTGGAGTCTGTTAGTGCTGAAAAGCTATACCATGGTTATGCAAAAGAAATGCCCATCATCGACTATCATAATCATTTATCGCCGCAGCTAATTGCAGAGGATGTACATTTTGAAAATATTACAGCTGCCTGGTTGCACGGCGATCATTACAAATGGCGGGCTATGCGTGCCAATGGCGTAAATGAAAAATTTTGCAATGGCAATGCATCTGATTGGGAAAAATTTGAACAGTGGTCAGCAACCGTTCCATATACCATGCGAAACCCTCTTTACCACTGGACACATTTGGAACTGCAAAGGTATTTTGATATCGAGGAACAACTCTCACCTGCTACTGCCAGGAAAATTTATAATGAATGTACCGAAAAATTGCAAAGCAAAGACTGGAGTGTTCGTAACCTGCTTCGCAAAATGAATGTGGCGTTTGTAGGCACAACAGACGATCCGTTGGATGATTTAGCTGCTCATCAAAAAATTAAAAAAGATGGTTTTGAAATAAAAGTAAACCCTTCCTTTAGGCCGGATAAAGCGATGAATATTGACAATGCTTTTTCATTCAACAAATATGTTACCCGGCTTGAAGTGGTGGTTGGTAAAACAATCACTGGCTTTGATGATTACATTGCTGCCATAAAGAGCAGACACGATTATTTTGCTGCCAATGGTTGCACTGTTTCAGACCACGGACTGCAAGAAATGTATGCCGAAGATTATACGGAGCAGCAATTGAAAAACATATTTGAAAATGTTCGTAAAGGAAACAATCCAGATAAAAAGGATGCTGTAAAATTCAAATCGGCCATGCTGGTTTATTTTGCAGAATGGGGTTTTGAAAAAAATTGGGTACAGCAATACCACATGGGTCCAATTCGCAATAACAATGAAAGAATGTTTGATATAATGGGAGCAGATACTGGCTGGGACTCCATTGGAGGTTCTGTAAATATTAAAGCGATTGCCAAATTTTTAAACAGGCTTGATAAAAATAATAAACTGGCAAAAACAATTTTGTATAGCATTAACCCGGCAGACAATGATATGTTAGCCACGATGGCTGGCAATTTCAATGATGGGAGTTTTCCGGGTAAAGTTCAGTTGGGTGCTGCCTGGTGGTTTAATGACCAGCAGGATGGTATTATTCGGCATTTGAAATCTGTAAGTAATATGGGATTACTCAGCCGTTTTGTTGGAATGCTTACTGATTCAAGAAGCTTTCTTTCTTTTCCCCGTCACGAATATTTTAGAAGAATTTTATGTAACCTGTTAGGCAGTGAAATGGAAAACGGACAATTACCCAATGATGAAAAATGGATTG
>JBBRPX010000082.1:0-13980 GCA_038227505.1 Chitinophagales bacterium | reverse complement strand
TCAGGAGCACCATCAATATCATCGTAATTTTTTTTCTCCGCTAAACCTCTTTTTGACAAAACATCGGTTATAGCGGCTGTTAGTGTTGTTTTCCCATGATCCACGTGACCGATGGTACCAACGTTAAGATGGGGTTTATCCCTCTTGAATGATTCTTTTGCCATTGTTTAAATTTTAATATTTGTTTTGAAAATTAGATTTTCATTTTAAGTCTGATAAATCAAGGACTGTATTTTTTATCTTTTCAGATATTGTTATTTTATTGAGCCATCAGTGAGAATCGAACTCACGACCTCTTCCCTACCAAGGAAGCGCTCTACCCCTGAGCTACGACGGCTAGTCAGTTGGCATAAAGCAATTTGCAGTTGGCAATTGCATGCTGCAATTTGCCAACTGCATTAAGGAGCGGAAGACCGGGCTCGAACCGGCCACCTGAAGCTTGGAAGGCTACCGCTCTACCAAATGAGCTACTTCCGCTGGTAAATGAGCCAAATAGCTAATACGATACTGTGCTAGTTGGGCAACTTCTATTTTAAAGAACTTTTCATTAGCAGATAAGCACATTGGCTGATTAGCTAATTAATTTTTGTGGGCAGAGTAGGTTTCGAACCTACGTACTCGTGAGAGAACAGATTTACAGTCTGTCGCCTTTAACCACTCGGCCATCTGCCCGTTTATAACTATTAGTTGCTGTTAATAATTATTAATTTAAAAGAGCCGAAAACTGGAGTCGAACCAGCGACCTACTGATTACAAATCAGTTGCTCTACCAACTGAGCTATTTCGGCTTATCAAAAAAAGAACTTCCAAAATAGAAAACACGAAAATTTATGCTCATTTTTTTTGGGAATGCAAATGTAAGAGAAAATTATTAATAGAAAAACTTTGAAAATATTTTTTTGGAAATATTTTCAAAAAATATAGAACCAAATATTAGAAGTAATAATGTACACCACAAAATGCCTTAACTAGTGGATTTTTTTTATAAAAAAGCTGCCATAGATTATGGCAGCTTCTGTAAAAAATTACTTTTAAAATTACGCAGCCAATTTTTCTTTTTTTCTTTTTATCTGATTTATAACAGCGTCTAAAGCCCCGTCAAAACTTTCCTCAAAAGACTTAGACGAATGTTTTACAAAAAACTCATGACCAGGAATCAGTACTTTAATTTCGGCAACCTTATCTTTTATATTGTGTACAATATTATCTAATTTCAGATATACGTCTACTTTCGTTATCCTATCATGAAACTGGGAGATTTTTTCACATTTGCCTTCAATGTGTTCAACTAATTTAGAATCTGCATCGAAATGTACTGTTTGAATGTTTACGTTCATAACCATTTTTTTATTGGGTGATAAATAAAAAATAAATAAGGTAAAGATATTTACATAGGCTTATTCTCGTTCTGTATTCAAATAAATCGTTGGTACAAGTTACAAAAAAAAATGTCAAAATTTCGCTTTTCACTCTTAATATTTTTAGGCTTTTGGATGTGCTTTTTTGTATACATCTTTTAACTTTTCAATAGTATTATGCGTATAAATTTGAGTGGCTGCTAGGCTTGCATGGCCTAGCAATTCTTTTACTGCGTTCAGCTCTGCACCGTTGTTCATTAAATGAGTAGCAAACGTATGGCGTAAAATATGCGGACTTTTCTTTTCGATTGTAGTTATTTGTGAAAGATATTTTTTTACGATGTTATAAACTTGTTTGGGGTCTAAAGGAGCCCCCTTTTGTGAAACGAATAAATTATTGTTTTCATTGCATAAACCTAACCTTTTCTTTTCAGCAGAATAAAACATTAAGTCATTTATAAGTAAATTATTGACAGGCATCAACCTTTCTTTGCCACCTTTTCCCAACACTTTTATTTGAGCATTGATTTTGTCAAAATCACTTTCCTTAATAGCAATTAGTTCTGCCTTTCTTATCCCTGTAAAATATAATACCTGTAAAAGAAGTCTTTCTGTAAGACCTTTAAATCCATTAGAAAACGCTACAGTCGTAAACAAATTAACGGTATCATTTTCGGCAACAAACTGAGGTAGGCGTTTTGGCATTCTGGGAGATGTTATGCCAGCAACCGGATTTGATTTTACTATCCGGTTCTTTAAAAGAAATTTAAAAAAAGACCTTAGTGAAGATATTTTTCTGTTTAATGAACGAGCCGTCATTTTGTTATCTTTCATTTCGGCCATCCAAGTGCGCACATAAACGGTTTTAATGTCCGAAATAGCCGTTTCGGGATATTTTATTTGAAGAAAAGCGAAAAAAGATGTTAGATCGTTTTTATAAGAGATAACCGTGTTTTTGCTATATCTTTTTTGAAATTGTAAAAAATCAAAAAAGTTTTCCTGATGGGTAAGATGAGATGTAGGCATAAAAAAAACTGATGACCAAAGTTAATAATAACTTGTCACCAGTTTTTAGTATAATTTAAAACTATCTTAATCGAATTTACCTTCAGAAAGCTGTTGCTTGTAAACTGCTTTCAAAACCTCCATACGACGGCGGATTGATGGCTTAATAAAAGCCTGTCTTTCTCTTAACTGAAGAAGTGTGCGGCTTTTTTCGAATTTCTTCTTATACTTTTTAAGCGCTTTATCTATGTTTTCGCAATCTTTAGAATCTATTATTAGCATTGTTTTATACCCCCTTTTAGTGAATTAGGATTGCGAAGATAAAAGAAAATTTTAAAAAAAGAAATATTATCAACAAAAACCGAATTTTGTATCATGTTTACAGGAATAATTGAGCATTTAGGTACAATAGAAAATGTAGAAAAAAAAGGTAGCAATGTAACGTTGACAGTGAATGCTGCCTTAACTTCTGAACTTAAAGTTGACCAAAGTCTGAGTCACAGCGGTGTGTGTTTAACAGTAGAAACTATCCACAAAAATAAATACACCGTAACTGCTATTGAAGAAACTTTAAAGAAGACAAGTCTATCTACCTGGAAAATAGGAACAATTGTAAATTTAGAAAGATGCCTTCGTTTTGATGGAAGACTCGATGGTCATATCGTTCAGGGTCATGTAGATACAGTGGGAAAATGTATTAATTCTGTAACAAAAGATGGTAGTTGGGAATATGTAATATCTTTTGACAAGAAATTTGCTGCACTTATTATTGAAAAGGGTTCTATCAGTTTAAATGGAATAAGCCTTACAATTTTTAATATAACTGAAAACACATTTACAGTAGCTATTATTCCGTATACGTACGAACATACAAATATGCATACACTAAAAGTGAATGATGAAGTAAATGTTGAATTTGATATGATTGGGAAATATGTGAACCGCATGCAGCAGGATAACCTAATTAACTGAAACGAACTTTCAATAAAAGCATTTTCTTTTCTAATAAATGCCAACATAAAATAGCAATTGGAAAGACAATTAATATCGTCAAACCAAATAATTTTACCGGATTATTTAAAGCAATATTTTCAGCTATCAACATTTGTTGAACAGGAAAAGAAAAAATATAAATTCCGTAAGTAAAATCTCCGTATTTGCCTGCTTTATTTGTTTTTCCTTTTAAATTTGCAATCCACAATATTAACAATGGAATTAAAACTATTTGAAGAGACTTTTCTACAATAATAAATGGAGACAATAATAAAAGGGAAGCCAGAATAATAAGATAGAATAACGAGTATGCGATTTTTTTAAAATTAATATTTGTCAGAAAGAAAGCGGAGGCATTTAAAAACATTATTGCATAAAAAACATTTTGCCCACTTAAGTATTTTATTAAATTTTCTCCATAGAAGACAATATTTACAAAATATAACAAATTTAAGATACCAATTAAAATTAATAGCAACGCCTTTCCATATTCTTTAAATAAAAACAATATTCCAATTATTAAATACAACCTTTCTTCAACAATTAAAGTCCACAATGAACCGTTAATACCACTTTCAGCAGGATTATTACCAAATACTGCGGGCAATCCGAACTGAATTCCAAAAAGCGGCATTATATTTCTAAAATAAGTAAAGGTTGATTCTTGTCTAAAAAACTCATTTATAGATAAAGACGAAAAGATAGGACCAATAACTAATATGCTGGCAAGGCAAACCAATATTAGCATTGGTTGTATTCTTAAAAAACGTTTCCAGATATAATTTTTAAAAGAAGGAGAAGTAATAGCACTTTTTGCAATAAGGTAACCGCTAATGCTAAAAAATATTGACAATCCTATAAAGGAAAAATCAAAACGATTCCCTGATAATTTCATCAATGGCTCAACATCATTTTTTAAAATTAAATTATAAGAATGAGTAAAAGTGATACACAAAGCTGCAAACATTCTTAAAAAATCATAATTATTATTTAGTCTTTCCTTCAGCAGCATCTGTAATATTTTGCGCCATTATATATTTTTTCCTTTCATAGCCTCCCCTACTGCAGTGTTCATTATCCTTTCTGCGTAAGGGCGGGATATATCATTTAATATTTCTGTTTTGGTTTGTATTACATTTTTATCAGCCATTGTTAGTGCCAGTTGCAGTGCCTGCATAGCCTCCGCAGTTTCAGATAATTCGTTTTCTATTAGAAGTTTTGCATTCTTTTGCAAAAAACGTTCAGTAGTTTTTAAAAGTTGTTCCCCTTCTGATGAGGCTTCGGCCAATGCACGTGCAGCTATATCGTTTTGAGCATTTGCCATAGCGTCCATTAACATTTTTTCTACTGTTTCATCATCTATACCAAGCTGTGATTTGATTTCAATAAACTGTTCTACACCGCTTCGTAATTCTTTTGCTTTCACGCTTAAAATTCCATCTGCATTTATTAAAAAACTTACCTGAACTTTTGCCATGCCTGCCGGCATAGCAGGAATTCCTTTTAAGTTTAAAGTTCCCAATAATCTGTTGTCTTTTACAATATCCCTTTCGCCCTGGTAAATACTGATGCGCATATTAACCTGGCCATCAACCTGTGTGGTATATTCTCTTGCTGCCGAAGATGGTATTTTAGCGTTTCGTGGAATAATTACATCCATTAATTCTCCGGCAGTTTCTATGCCCAAGCTCAATGGGGTAATATCCAAGAGCAACACATCTTTATTATTACCTGCTAAAATATCTGCCTGTATTGCTGCACCTAAGGCTACCACTTCATCAGGATTTACTGAATTGTTTACCCGCTTTCCAAAATAGCTACTCAGCATTTCATTCACTAATGGAACCCTTGTACTTCCTCCAACCATTATTATTTCATCTATAGCATCTTTTGAAAGATCTGCATCTTTCATTGCTTTTTTGCAACAATCAATTGTTCTATCAATAAAAGGTTTTACGAGTTCATTAAACTGGTTTCTGTTAAGCGTAATCTCTCTTTTATTTATCGTTGCTACAAATTGTTCATTTGCGGAAAGGTATTTTTTTGCTTCCTCTGCTTTCAACCTTAACGCCTGCGCAAGAGAACGATCCGCTAATAATTCTGCTGCTGTAAAATTTGCCTGGCTTTGCCAAAACTGTGCAATAGCATTGTCAAAATCATCGCCACCCAAATAGGTATCACCATTTGTAGAGAGCACTTCAAAAACACCGCTGTTTAAGTTTAAAATAGATACATCAAAAGTGCCCCCGCCTAAATCATATACTGCTATTGTTTTGTGTTCGTCTTTATTTATGCCTAACCCATATGCAAGGCTTGCAGCAGTGGGCTCGTTTATTATTCGTAACACATCTAAGCCAGCAAGCTTTCCTGCATCTCTGGTGGCCTGCCGCTGTGCATCGTTAAAATATGCAGGTACCGTTATTACAGCTTTATTTACCGATGTTTTAAGAATATGCTCTGCCCTGTTTTTTAATTCTTTTAATATAAGAGAAGAAAGTTCTACGGGTGAGTAAAACTGATCATCTATCTTAATTTTTACCTGCTTTTCTTTGTCTTCATCTATTATTTTGTAAGAGAAAAAAGAAGCATTGGCTTTTAAATCATCGTAGTTTTTGCTGAGTAGTCTTTTCGCTGAAAAAATAGTTCGCTCAGGAGAAGTTATTAAAAATTCTTTTGCTTCACTACCTACCAATACATTACCCGCCTTATCAAAATAAACTATGGAGGGCACTAATGAAGAATTGTCGTGTTCTTTTAAAGCTACCGCCTTTTTAGTTTCGGGGTGTATAATAGCTACAAGGCTGTTGGTTGTACCTAAATCAATTCCTACTATAATCTCTTCTTTTTGTAGACTACCTGTAGCAATATTTATCCCTATTTTAGCCATATTTATTTTTTGCAAAAGTATAAAAAAAGCCCCGCAAAGGCGGGGCTTCATTTTTAAAAATAAATCTATCGCATCAGGTACATTTTACCGTAGCCTTTATTAAAGTACTTATTTGTATCGTCCCCTTCTGCTTTATATTTCTCAAATGATTTACCATTTAAGTTAGTAATTACTCGATAAATATAAACCCCGTTCGCCAATTTTTGACCATACATATCAGTGCCATCCCATTTAAAGTCCGTAATATTTCTTCCAATATGAATTGCCCCAAGTTCTTCTTTCGTTATCTCTCGTACAACTTTACCAGTTATGGTTAAAATCTGTATGCGCATATTTTGAGGTATTTGGCTTCCTGTTAGTGTAAATACAAATGCAGTGGATGTTGTAAATGGATTCGGATAATTAAGCAACTCGCTTATCATTGGCTTATTAATTACAGTGAATACCGTTCTATAATTTAATGCTCCTGCTACGTTGCCAGATACATCTTTGCCTGACACAATTAATTCGTACTCTCCATCTTTTGGCAAGAATGGTCTGAATTCTATAGTAGCAGCATTTTCTCCTGCACTTAAGTTTGCAGGATTAAAGCGAAGTGTATCACCAAAACTAAAGTTTCTTAGAGTTTGGTCAGGATACCTTAATTGCACTTTTACAAGGGCTGTATCTTTTAAAGCAAGAAAACGATTTTCATCTTTTAACTTTATCAAGATAACAGGTTTCGATGCCACGATATCTCTGCTTAAAATATGCACTCCATCAAACGTAACATCTAATAGAGGATTGAAAAGATCGGTTCTCACAAAGAAATCTTTGTATAAAAAATTATTAAAATGAAATTGTTCAGGCTGATTATTTGCCGGATTAAATTCAATAAATAAAGTGTTCTTACCCGAGTATTTTTCGGAAGGAATCGTATAAGAAGCAATCAACGTATCTCCAGCTAATAAAATTTTACCTTTTGGAATATTTATAATACTATCAAAATTGTTTGCTGTTTTTATTTTTAAGTTAATCTTCATCAGACTGTCAAACTTAACATGGCTTACATTTTTAAATGCAAGTGAAAAAGCAATTGGCTCACCCGCTTCTACGGTATCCTTCATTGTAAATCTAATATTTGGAGCGACTGCGCCTTCGGGCACAGGAGTGTAGTTTAATCTTATATATCTTAACTGATAAGGAGTACCCTTTGCGCTATCAATATTGTTAAACTTAACTTTTACATAAGGGTAGTTTGTAGCATTTATACCGGAAATATTAAAATCTTTTGTAGTGGAATCAACGGTATACAATATAGACTCAGTACCGTTCGGCGTGATCCCAATTATTTGGAAACTAATTGAATCTTTATTGGGAGAATCCAATGAGTATCCCCTCCAGTGAAACTCACTCCATGCTTTAGCAGGACCAAAAACCGGCGATGTGATAACTCCATTTACATTGGTAAGTAAAATAGGAATTTGTGCAGTTATAATATCTTCTTTTTTATCTCCAACTTTTTGAAATGAAGTTGTTGAGCCATCTTTAGAAAATTTGAAAATCATGGCCCGATTCCGATAAAATGAATCAAGCATTGTAAAACCATAACCCTTTAATTTATCATACAAATTAGGAACTGTTGTTGAATTAGGATCAGTTTGCCATTGATTGACGTAAGCATTAACTGAAGTATTAAACAGTAATGGATACATAATGATAACTGCATTATCTGGCATTAAGTTTATAAAATTTACTATAGATTCTCTTTGTACGTTTGTTTCAAAGAAAAATTCAAATTGATTTAATCTGGAAGATGAATTACTTCCGTATAAACCGCCTGGAGTATTTTTAATAACAGAGCCTGTAATACCATCAAGAACTGTAAATTGAAACGTATTAAACCTAGTCCCCCAATTGCTAATATTAAAAGCTCCTAAATTAATGGTAGTTTCCGGATAGTCATTCGGTGGATAATTACCTGTAGAAACACTTAAAAAGGTATTTAAAGCTGTAAACTTTAAATCTCCTGCATTACTCATATAGATATTTGCATTGTAATTACTTTTAAGTTTCTGAAAATAATGCGATTGATTAAAACCTGCACCACTGTTTGGAAGGTATACGAATGATGCATTATTCCAGATTGTTATACCTGTTGCAGGAACTACAGCCGTTCTCCAATAATAAACTGTGCTGTCGCTAAAAGCTAAATTAGTGGGCGTAAACTGTATAACACCGCCACCACTTGTTAGGTTGTATGTTTTTTTATATGCAGAATTAAATAATTCCGTCGTATCTAATTCCATTGTGTAATTACTTTGCCCAATTAGTGGGTTTGCAGTACTGGCTGAAAAAGTAACGTTTGAATTATTTACAATGGAATAATTGTATGGATAAACAGGACTTAAAGTATTTTCAAAAATGAAAACATCTTTTGTTATTTTATTATTGGTTTCATAAATCTCAGATACCTTATTAGTCCAGTCAAGCTCTACAATAATTTTGTTCAAACCACTATTAGTTGCAGGATCTATAGGCACATTTAAATTTAAACTGTCTGCATATCTAATACCTGGTATTAACGTATCCTTTATCATTACAGGAATAGATGTATTAGGTAACAATCTTTTAACTGAAACTCTAATTGAATCGCCAACAGCTTTTCCAATATTCCTCATATTTACTCTCACATTAAAGGATGGATCGGCAACTGTAATGATATTTGGAGAAATAACCACAGACTGTTCTTCTATAACATAATCAGCTTTGGGAAACGAGTTGATTTTTATTGCAGGATCACCATTCAAATTTATTTCCTCTAAATGTATCCTGGTAAAGTAATCTACAGCTGGGTTTGCACCGTCAAGGAAAGAATGAACTTCTTTCAATTGCTCACCAACCGAAGAGCCATACATAAGCAAAGAAAAGTTTTTGTAAAACCTACTATTAAAATTGTTTAATGCAAAAGGAATTCCAAAATGTGTATCAGCAAGGAAACCAATACTACCTTTCTGGTTTGCAAAAGTATATTTTTCAGAGAGTGTTGAAAGTGTAGAAAGCCTTGACGGATCATAACTATAAAAATCACCAGCAATACAACCGCTAATATTAAAGAAAGGGTATTTACCTATGTTGTCATAATTTTCGGGATTACTTATATTGAATTCAAATGTAGTTGCAGATGAGTGACCAAAATATCCTAGAAAGCCAATTCCTTCATCAAATAATTGAGTGATTCTTTCACTGCTTGCCTGTTGTATTGTAGCAACAGATGTTTTTCTAAATGTTTCTACTTTTCCACCATACAATGTGTCTTCTGCAACTAATGCATTTTGGTCCATATACGATCCTAATTGCAAGCTTTCGCCTTCAATTTTACCACCTACAATATGAATAAAGTTTTTCATCCACCCCTTTTCTGCAATTAATGGGCTTTGGGTTCTTTGTGCTTGTTCGTATTGTAAAACTTTCTGATAATAAATTCCAACTTCATTTCCTGAAATTGCTCCTAATCTTCCAATTGGAGTTATTGGTACTGTTGTACCGGGTTGAGATACCAACAAATTATCTGATGCAGGCCAACCGAAAGTACCAACTAAGTCTAGTTGGGCTGCAATTGGATTTGATTCCTGTGGTCTCTTGCCCTGATAGGTCACACCTCTTCCTATTATAAAAATGAATTTTGGTTTTACTGGATATTGGACATCCATAAATCTTACAAAATTTCTTATAGCATCGGGGTGAGATTTAATACCAAAGCCAAACTGATCTGTAAGTTCATTAATATCATACACTTTTGCAGTAAAGCCGCCCCCGTTTGCTGTACTTCTATACGCTCTGTAAAGTTCTACGTTGTTTACACCTGCTCCGTTGTTGTATAATATTGGGTTGCTAATTATTATATAATCTCCACGGGTAGCTGTGGTATTATAATCAATAAAATTCTTTGTTACAAGATTATTTATGCTGGTAATATTTAAAGATTCTACATTATTTAATATAAATCTTCTTACAGCATCTGATGATGCAGGCAAAACAAATTTTACTTTACCAGGCGTCGACGTAATATCGCCACCATATCTTCTACCATTGTTTAAATCATACAAAACGGGCGCTGCAGTTCCGTAATTAAAATTATCAATTACCAGATAATTTTCTGTTGCTGATGCGGCAAGCTCGAAAGGAAATGATTTGCTGTTGTTAAAATTAAATATGGAAGGATAGGTTAATCCAACAGTTGCCACCACAAATCTATCAGTAATTGCAGGATTTGATAAATTACTATTGGTTACCGTAAGCGTTGCAGATGAAGTATTTTGTAAAAAACTTAGGGGTTGGTTGGTAACATTAAATACTGCTTGGGAAGTACTAGTGTCAAACACCGATGACAATACATTTCCAAAAAGTTTTAATGTAATGGTTCTTTGAATATTATCTGTATTGGAAAAAACTTTAGCTCTTACAGAAACGCTGTTTGCAGGCCCTGATGTGTAAACATTTAATCCGCTTATTGTTTCAACAAAAGGGGAATTAATATTATTGTCACCGGTGGTAAATCCCTCTCCATTATCGTATGCAGAAGAGTAAACATATTCTCCCAGATCCCGTGCAAAACCTCTGTTTAAATTTGCTTTGTAAAAAAGATTTATGTTTCGCATAAAATATGCATCAGGAGTAGTAGCGCTTGGAGAAGTATTGGTGCTGTTAATAAACCTTAGGTTTCCTCCAGTTTCATTTAGTGTGAGAAAATAAGTAGAAGTATCTGTTTCTAAACTGTACCTGTCGGCCAGTTGAAACTGAGGTTCCTTATACAGAACTGCATCAGCTTTCCCGTCATTCATTTCTCCCCAAAATTCAATAAAATCGTTACTGCCAAGAGCAACGCCTGAAACTGAAGTAAAGATTCTTACTTGTTGTCCGTTTCTCCAAAGTTGAAAATTATCCGCATTTACCGAAGTAAGGCCGGCACCTGCAAGTGTTGCCTGAGGTATGCGTGTAATATTATCAATATTGGTTTTAAATTTATAATAAGTTTTATTGTAATCGATCCAGCTGTTATTAAACTGAGCTTGTGTTGAAAAAGCACACAATATTAAAAATGGAAGTAGTATTTTTTTTATCATAACTGTTCTATTTATAAATTCTCTATTCATCATTTTTCTTTCCAAAAATAATTCTAAGAGAAATTACATGCGTATATAAAGGATTTGATTGATTGGCAAGATTAGTAAACGCATAATCAATATTTACGTTTTTAATTTTAAACCCTGCTCCAAGGCTAGGTTGGTAAATCCAAACTTTTTTTTGATTTAATGTATCGCCGTCAGACAATGCTTTTTGAAAATTAGTAATCCCGGCCCTTACAAAAAATACGTCTTTAATAGCTCCTTCAAGTCCAAGGTGTGGATCGGCACTCACTGTATTTCCACTTAAAACTGTATTCCTTTTACCGTCAAAAGTAACATCAACGTTTGCTTCGGTTAATAGTTTAAAATTAGTCCCGATATCGAAACTATAAGCCCCACCAAGTATTAAACGGGGTGCTGTAAGCTCAGTAGATTTTACAGGAATATCATTTTTTGTTAGGTATAAAGCTTCTTTTTCTCTCTCGGTAAATTTAAATGTCCAAGCATTGAATGTTGTTGTTAGGTCTTTTGCCACTAAACCAAGACTCCATTTTTTTCCTCTCATTTGCACGCCTGCATCTAAACCAAAACCCCAGGAATTGGCAAACTTTCCAACTTTTCTGTAAATAACCTTTGCATTTACACCTGCATTGATAACATAACTTTCCGTTTCTTTCACTTTTTGTGCAACAGACATCAAAAAGGCATAATCTGCTGATGAAAAAGTTTGAATATTATTGTAATTGATACTTCCATCTGGTTCCACTAAAAAAAGTGTATTCGGAATATCATCAACCGCAAACCGAAGCAACGAAAAACCAACCGTTCGTTTATTATCTTGTACGGGCACGGCAACTGCGGCGTAATCATATTTAGCTATACCGCTAAAATACTCAGCATGCATAATGGTGGCATCAATATTATCTCTTACCTGTGCCAAACCTGCAGGGTTCCAATAACCTGCGGTAGCATCATTTACAGATGCTGCCTGTGCACTCCCCATCCCTAATCCTCTTGCCCCTGCACCAATATTTAAAAATTCATTTGAATATTTTCTGAATTGCGAAAACCCTGAAATAGACACGAAAAGAAAAACCAATAAACAAGCAGAAATGCTTTTCCTCATAATGGCAATATTAATAAATGTAAAAAAACCTAATGCACTTTATTAAAACGTTTTAAATATAAAAAAAGTGTATATCGTCGTAAATTAATAAAATGTATTTCAAATATACTTAAATACCTTGATTTTAAGGACTTCTGTTAGTAACAGACTAAGAGCAAAAAAGAAAAAAACAAGGTCAATAAATAGTATTTAGGTGTGAGATATTGAGGTTCATTGAAATGAAAATTCACACGCAAAAAAAACCGCTTATACCTTTCCATTTTACAACCTTATTTTTGCCAAAATATTTTTATAGTATGAATGCATTTTTAGAAGAATTGAAATGGCGTGGAATGCTTCAGGATATTATGCCTGGTACTGAAGACCAATTGAATAAAGAAATCACTTCGGCTTATATAGGTTTTGACCCTACGGCGGATAGTTTGCATATTGGCAGCCTTGTACCAATTTTATTGTTGGTTCATTTGCAAAAGGCAGGCCATAAGCCTGTTGCACTCGTAGGTGGTGCCACAGGAATGGTCGGGGACCCGAGTGGCAAAAGCGAAGAAAGAAACATGCTCAGCGAAGAAACGTTAAACAAAAACGTTGAGGGAGTCAGATCACAACTGTATAAATTTTTAGATTTTAGAGAGTCCACTTCAAACTGTGCAGTTATGGTAAATAACTATGACTGGTTTAAGGGAATTTCTTTTTTAGATTTTATTAGAGATGCAGGAAAACACATTACTGTAAATTATATGATGGCAAAAGACAGTGTAAAGAAAAGGCTAGACGGAGAAAATGGCATGTCGTTTACCGAATTTACTTACCAACTTGTGCAGGGTTACGACTTTTACTGGCTTTATAAAAACATGAACTGCAAATTACAAATGGGTGGAAGCGACCAGTGGGGCAACATTGTAACAGGTGCGGAACTTATCAGAAAAAAAACAGGAGGAGACGCTTTTGCTTTTACTTGCCCGCTAATAAAAAAAGCAGACGGGACAAAATTTGGAAAATCTGAACAGGGGAATATCTGGTTGGATGCAGAAAAAACCTCCCCATATAAATTTTACCAGTTTTGGTTGAACTCATCTGACGACGATGCAGAAAACTGGATTAAAATTTTTACTTTTCTAGGCAAGAATGAAATTGATAAATTAATCGATACCCACAAAATTGATGCAGCAAAAAGATTGCTGCAAAGGAGACTTGCAGAAGAAATTACCATTTTTGTACATGGTAAAAATGAATATTTAAAAGCTATTGAAACCACAGAAAAATTATTTAACAACCAAAATGCTGCAACAGAAGATTTATCAGAAAATGAATTAATAGAAATAGAAGGAATTACGAAAATAAGTATTCTAAAAAATGACTTCAACACAGGCATTGATTTAGCAAGTATGCTGACATTGGCAGGAATTTTTCTGAGCAAAGGAGAGGCTAAAAAAATGATTGTAGCAGGAGGTATAAGCATTAATAGAAAAAAAGAAGATGACCCAAAGCTAATACCAACAAAGG
>JBBRPX010000081.1:0-14054 GCA_038227505.1 Chitinophagales bacterium | reverse complement strand
AATATAAATGGAGCAGTGCAAAATTTTACGAATATGGTTTTGATGAATTTAATATAATTACTGATTATCGGTCATAGACAAATTTCGGTTGGTGGAGACACCAACCGATAAGTAAAAACTCCAGAGGAATATAAATGGAGTAGTGCAAAATTTTACGAATATGGTTTTGATGAATTTAATATAATTACTGATTATCGGTCATAGACAAATTTCGGTTGGTGGAGACACCAACCGATAAGTAAATTTTCTTATATAGATATAATTTGTTTAAGTTGATATTCTTACCACCTTCAACAGGTAACCAAACCGGCTGAGTGGGACTAACTTGATTTTGATATCCAAATCCATATATCGAAATGCTATTTTCGTTAATTCCTCCGCTACTTAATCCGAAATTTTTTCCTGGATCATATTGAAAATAAAAGTTGCCATTATTGTCTGTCTGGATGGACTTTTCAAACCCTTGAACACCACCAAAAAGACCCGAATTATCTTTCTGATAAAATGATAATGTGTAGTTACTAATTATAATAGGGTTGCTACTCGATTCTAATAATTGCCCCTGGATTGAAACATTATTAGAAACATTTTCTTTTTTGCAACTTGCAAAAAAGCTGCAAAACAATACAATCATCAACCAAAATATATCTATATTTTTCATGACCAAAATTTTATGATAGTTTTTTATTAAACTGCAAAGTAGATCAGGCCTTAAAACTACCTGTTGACATTTGTCAAGAAATTGATAATATTTAAATTTTATCTTCTAACTCACTACCATCCGTACATTTTTTTATTTAAGAGAATGTAACTTTCAATAAATTGCCAAAAACAAATAAACCTTCATGAAGAAATTATTCTTTTTACCACTTGCTGTTTTATGTATGCATTCATTTGCACAGGTGGATCTTTCAGCTAAATATGCACAAAAAATTACTGCTGCCGAATTACGAAAGCACCTCACCATCATTGCCAGTGATGAATTTGAAGGCAGAGAAACGGGCACAGAAGGGCAGCGCAAAGCTGCTGCATATATTGAGGGGCAGTTTGCATTAATGGGTTTAAAAAAGCCTGATGCATTAAAAAGCTACCAGCAACTTTATCCACTTACGCAGGATAGTATGGTTACTTTGCCTGTGTTTTCAATAAACGGTATAAATGCAGAAAATGGCAAAGACTTTTTAATTCCACTGGCATCAAACGACAACGCAAAATTTACATCCAACAGGCTTGTGTTTGCCGGCTATGGCATTGACGATGTTGCCTACAACGATTATGCAAATATTAATGTAAAAGGAAAAGTAGTTGTGATATTTTTAGGAGAGCCTAAAAAAGATGGTAAATATTTTATTGATGCAACTGGTAAAACCTCAACATGGACATTTCCCGGTGTGAACAAAAAACTGGATGCTGCAAAAGCAAGAGGTGCAGTTGGCGTTTTAATTGTAAACCCAAATACAGAAACCTTTTCAAAACGGCAGGTAGATAACAACCGGAGCGGTGGTGTAAACTTTGAAAGTCTCCCATCTGGAAACCCAAGATCATTAAACTATGCACTCCTTTCCCATGCATATGCAAAAACTATTTTCCCTGTATTGTTTGATTCTGCTCTTGTAAATGCAAAGGCAAAAAATACTTTCTCGCCGCAGCCAACAGAAGGAACTACAAACATTTTATATGAGTTTACAAAACAACGTACTATTATTAATGCCAGCAATGTAATTGGCATAATAGAAGGCACAGATAAAAAAGATGAGTATGTTTTTCTTACCGGCCACTACGACCATTTAGGTAAACACGATGGCAAAATATATTATGGTGCAGATGATGATGGCAGCGGCACATGTGGTGTTATAACCATGGCAGAAGCATTTGCAAAAGCTGCTGCTGAGGGCCATAGGCCAAGACGAACAATGGTATTTATGACCGTAAGCGGCGAAGAAAAAGGACTGTGGGGAAGTGAATATTACAGCGATCATCCGGTTTTTCCTTTAGATAAAACTTCCATTGATTTAAACACAGATATGGTTGGTAGAATTGATACAGAAAGAAAAACTGGCGACACTTTAAATTATGTATATGTGGTGGGACACGATAAATTAAGCAGCGAATTACCTGTTGTAAACGAAACAGCAAATAATAAATATACCAGGCTGGTTTTAGATTATAAATACGATGATCCAAATGATCCTAACAGAATTTATTTTAGAAGCGACCATTACAATTTTGCACGAAAAGGCGTACCTGTTTTGTTTTTTTATGACGGAATGCTAAAAGCAGATTATCATAAACCTACTGATACGGTTGATAAAATAAACTTTGAGCTCTACGAAAAAAGAGTCCGAATGATATTTCATACCGCATGGGAATTTGCCAATAGAAATGAAATGGCAAAAAGAGACAAGCCGTTGCCAACTGCAACAAGATAACCAAGGAACGCATCTATTTTAGGTGCGTTTTTTTATTGACAATTTGCTCTAACTTTAAAAATGAAATTGTAAAATAAATTACTTGTTCAAAAAACTTTTAATATCTGCCACACATCTTTTTTATCCCCACTTATGCATTGGCTGTGGCAGCGATCTGTTGCCTCATACGTCGCTGCTTTGCTTGGCATGTATAAACGAGTTGCCCCATACTTCTTTTGAAACTTACCCTAACAACCCAATAGAAAGAATGTTTATAGGGAGAGTGCCGCTTATTTCTGCCACCAGTGGCTTTTATTTTTCAAAAGGTGATTTGGTGCAATACCTCATTCATGAATTAAAATACAAAGGCAACAAAGAAGCAGGTATTTATTTGAGCGAAATAATGGGAACGAATATGCTGCAGAGCAACCGTTTCAACAACATTGATTATTTAATTCCATTACCGCTGTTTGCTGACAAGGAATATAAGCGTGGCTTTAACCAGGCAGAAGTTGTTTGCAGGGGCATATCAAACAGCATGAATATTCCTGTACTTGTAAAAAATGTTGTACGCATTCGTTTTACAGAAACACAAACAAAAAAGCACCGAACGGAAAGATGGGACAACGTAAATGAAAGTTTTGAAGTGATGGATGCAACGATTTTAAAAGACAAACATATTTTGTTGGTAGATGATGTAATTACAACTGGTGCCACCTTAGATGCATGTGCGCAGGTATTAAACGACATAGAAGGCATTAAAATTAGTATTGCAACACTTGCCACTGCAAGTAAATAATTTCAATGTAAATTTGTTTCAATGAAAAACTTTCTCCTCATTTTAATGGGTCTAACAATATCATGCGGCGTTTTTACATCTTGCAAAAAAGATGGTTTTATAACTAGCAAAGATGCAAGATTATCTACCTCTAGTGACAGCTTAAAATTTGATACAGTTTTTACCGTAACAGGCTCCATAACAAAATCATTTAAGATAATAAACAACAACGATCAAAAATTATTACTCTCTAAAATAAAGCTAAGCGGTGGTGCATTATCTCCTTACAAAATGAATGTAAATGGTTTAGCAACAGCAGAAGCCGATAATATTGAGATTGCTAAAAACGACAGTATCTATGTTTTTGTAACGGTAACAGTAAACCCTACAATGGCAAATCTTCCTTTTGTTTTAAGCGACAGCATTGCTATAAATTATAATGGACTTACAAGATTTGTACAATTGGAGGCTTTTGGGCAAAACGCTGTTTTTATACGAAATGGTTTGGTAGCAGGCAACGTTACTTTTACCAACAGCCTACCTTACGTAATTTTAGGTGGACTGCAAATTGCTGATAATGCAACGCTAACAATTAATGCAGGTACAAAAATTTATTGCCATGCAGATGCGCCAATACTTGTTGATGGACAATTGGTCTGCAACGGAACTAAAGTTCAGCCTATTATTTTTAGTGGCGACAGGCTGGATGATCCTTACAAAAACTTTCCAGCCTCCTGGCCGGGTATTTATTTTAGAAGTACAAGCAAAAATAATCTTCTACAATTTACATCAGTGAAAAATGCTTTTCAGGCAGTTGTTGTTTTGCAACCTTCTGTAAATGGCAACCCTAAATTAATTTTAAAACAGTCTATAATTGACAATGCTTTTGAAGCCGGCTTGTTTTGCAACAACAGCAATGTGGTGGCAGAAAATTGTTTGTTTAGCAACAATGGTAAAAATATTTTTATCGAAAAAGGTGGTAACTATTCCTTCACGCATTGCACTGTTGCAGCCTATTC
This sequence comes from Chitinophagales bacterium, assembly GCA_038227505.1. Taxonomy (GTDB): domain Bacteria; phylum Bacteroidota; class Bacteroidia; order Chitinophagales; family Chitinophagaceae; genus Ferruginibacter. The sequence goes on along the minus strand of JBBRPX010000081.1, from coordinate 9,849 downwards.
AAATAATTTTGTAGTGCATAAAAACCCCGCTGTATATTTTTCAGATGCAGATGCTACAAACCAAACCGCTGCATTATCTGCAACTATGCGTAATTGCATTATTTACGGCGATGCCGGTTTTGTAGAAAACGACCTTCAAACTAAAAAGACCAGTAACAATAACTTTACAGTAAACATTGACCATTGTATTTATCGTGCAACAACTGACCCTTCCAATACGGTATTTATACAATCTATAAAAAACATCGATCCTGGTTTTGACAGTATTGATGTTACCCGCCAATTGTACGATTTTAGAGTAACAAAAAATGCAGTGGCACCGGGTATAAATAAAGGTATTAGCACAACGCTGATTAAAGACCTTGATGATAAAAACAGAAATGTAGGAATACCCGATATAGGTGCTTACGAAAAACAGTAAACTGCTTTTGATGCGTAACTTTACAAAAAAATTATATGATTAAATTAATAGTTGCAACCATTATGATGATGAGTTGCGCCCAAGCACAAAACAATTCAACAGTTACAAATATGAGCACAAACGAAATGGCGACAGCAGCAAGCATTCATTCTTTTACGGTAAAGGCATTGGATGGCAGCAACATTAATTTTGCAGATTATAAAGGCAAAAAAATATTAATTGTAAATACGGCATCGGAGTGTGGTTACACACCACAATACAAAGAGCTGGAAGCATTGTATGAAAAATATAAAACCAAACTGGTAATAGTTGGTTTCCCCGCAAATAATTTTGGTGGTCAGGAGCCGGGCAACAACACGGAGATAAAATCATTCTGCGAAAAAAATTACGGTGTAACATTCCCTATGGCAGAAAAAATATCTGTAAAAGGAAGTGATACTGCACCTATATACAAATGGCTTACCAACAAAAGCGAAAATGGTGTATTAGATGCAGAAATCAAATGGAACTTCAATAAGTTTTTGTTGGATGAAAACGGGCATATTATTGCAAAATTTGATAGTGGCACAACGCCAATGAGTGAAGAGATAGTTGGGAAACTTTAAAGGCTAGACATAAGATATGAGACACAAGACAAAAGATTGAACATCTAATAGCGATAATTGCGTTCTCTTTTTTCTTCCATCTTTTGTCTTTTATCCATCATCTCATGTCTTGTATCTCACATCTAATATCTATTTAAACCCATGCAATTCTCCCAAGTAATAGGCCAGCACGATCTAAAAGCCCAACTCACCCACATGATACAGCAAAACAGGCTTAGCCATGCGTTGTTGTTTTTGGGTAAAGAAGGCAGTGGCAGTTTGCCCTTGGCACTTGCATTTGCACAATACATTACCTGCGAAAAAAATCCGCTGCAAACAACAAAGAAAAAGCCAGTACCGGCGGCTGTATCAATGTTTGGAGAAGATGTTGCCTCGCCCGAGGATTTTAATAACGATACCACCAGTAACTTTCAAGATGCCTGTGGCGTTTGTAGCGCATGTACAAAAGCAGCAAAAATGGTGCATCCAGATATTCATTATTGCTATCCTGTTATTCCCGGTAAATCAGGCGACAAACCCATCAGCACTGATTATATAGCCGAGTGGCGAAGTTTCATCAATAGCAACCCATACGGCAATTCTTTCGACTGGCTGCAAAGCATAAATGCAGAAAATAAGCAGGGTAATATCACATCAGAAGAATGTGGCGATATCATACATAAAATGAGCCTCAAAAGTTTTGAGAGTACTTATAAAATTCTCATTATTTGGATGCCTGAGTTCCTCGGCAAAAACGGAAACAAGCTTTTAAAGCTTATTGAAGAACCGCCGCCAGATACCTTGTTTATCCTCGTAGCCGAAAACGACGCAAATGTATTGCCTACCATTTTATCCCGTACCCAACTCATAAAAATTCCGGTATTGTATCCGCAGGATATTCAAACGGCATTAGAGCAAAGGGAAAATATTGATGCTCAAAAGGCGCTTCAAATAGCTGCAACTGTCGAGGGTAATTACCACGAAGCACTGCAGCAATTGCAACATGCAGATGATGATTGGGAGGTATTGCTTAGAGGCTGGCTCAATGCTATTTTAAAAACTGGTCCTGTAGCACAGGTTAAATGGATAGAAGAAGTAGCAAAGCTTGGGCGTGAAAAACAGAAGCAGTTTCTTAAATACTTTACTCATTTGCTCGAGCAGGCAATACGCTTAAGGGTTTCAGCCGATGGTTTAAATGAAAATACTGCTAATGCTTACGTGGATTTTGCCAACCGTATTAATAAAATTTGCGATGTATCTCAGCAAGAAGCCATAGCAGAAGAACTGAACAAAGCTGCCTATTACATTGAACGCAATGCAAATGCAAAAATACTCTTCCACGCCCTCACAATTAGGTTATATCATATTATTAGCAACAAATCATTAATTTTGATACAATAGGTAAAAACAAATTTTACAAATTTGATTTTTGTTAGCCAGGCAAAGAAGCAGCTATTTTCAACTTCATTGGCGTCGCACATTTCATCTTTGTTGCAACTATTTAGCTTTTTACACGTGGTTTGGCAAATTCAAACCATTCCAATTAATAGGAAAAACCTTAAAAGTAAAATTTGTATTTACAAATAGTTCACTCATAATTTCTGAGAAAATCAGACGAATCTGCGAGCAAATTTTTTAGAAGGTTTAAAAATTATCTAATAAATTTTGAGCAAATCCGATTAATGCGTGAGCAAAAACATTACCTAACGCATTGTAAAATATATATCATGGCTTGTGGAAGTTGCGGAACAGGAACACCTGGTGGTTGCCAGAGTAAAGGCAGTTGCAGCAGTGGTGCCTGTAACAGAATGAATGTACACGATTGGTTGGCAAACTTACCGTTTGCAGACCCCGAGAGCAGCTGCAGAATTGTTGAAGTAAGTTTTAACAACGGCAGTCGCAAAGATTATTTTAAAAACACTACCCTTCATTATTTTGAAAAAGGCGAAATGATTGCACTGGACGGTGTAAATGGCTTTGATGTTGGTATGGTTAATCTTACCGGAGAATTGGTACGTCTTCAATTAAAGAAAAATAACATTGACGAAAAAAGTCCGGATATAAAGAAAATTCTTCGTCGGGCAACAGAAACCGATCTTGCAAAAATGCAGGAAAGCAAAGCAAGAGAAGCGCAGGTCCTTATCCGTAGTCGTGCAATGGCTCGCCAGCTTAATTTAGAACTTAAAATGGCAGAAGTAGAAGTACAGGCAGATGGCAGAAAAGCCACTTTCTTTTACATTGCAGATGATAGAGTCGATTTTAGAGAACTAATAAAATTATATGCAGGCGAGTTTAAAGTAAAGGTAGAAATGCGCCAAATTGGTGCGAGACAGGAAGCCGGAAAAGTTGGTGGTATAGGCAGTTGTGGCAGAGAGCTTTGTTGTGCAACATGGCTTACAGATTTTAAGAGTGTAAATACCAATGCAGCCCGTTATCAAAATCTCAGTATCAACCAAACAAAATTAAGCGGACAATGTGGTCGTTTAAAATGCTGTTTAAATTATGAGCTGGATACTTATATGGATGCGTTGCAGTTTTTTCCAACAGATGCAGATACGCTGGAAACTGCAAAAGGACGGGCATTCTTAGTAAAGAAAGACATCTTCAAAAATTTAATGTGGTATGCAATTCCAGGCACTGCCGCACATATTCCATTAGCGCTTGATACTGTTAAGAAAATTAAGGCTCAAAATAGAGATGGTATAAAACCTGAAGAGTTAGAAGCTGCAGAAATTATAACAGCTAAGCCAAAAGAAGTAGAGCCTGAGTATGCAGATATCGTAGGGCAAATAAGTTTAAAAAGCCTGGAAAAAACTACCCGCAAGCGAAGAGACAAAGAGCGCAGCCAGCAACAAAACGAACAAAGAACGCCACAACAAAACCAGCAGCAACGCAATCGTCCACCGCAGGGTATCAACGAGGGGCAAAGGCCACAGCAAAGAGCCAACAGCCCCAGAGGTCCACAACAAAACAGAGAGGGAAGGCCACCGCAACAACAGCAGGATAGCCGCCCGCCGCATCAAAACCGTGAAGGCAGGCCGCCACAAAATAGAAATCAAAACAATAACAACAACCGACCACCAAGGCCACAAGGGAATAGACCACAGCCAAACAGAGGCCCTCAAGGACCTAAAAAAGAAGGTGAGTAATTGTTACACAAACCTATAAGGTTTTTAAAACCTTATAGGTTTAAAATAAATTTATAAGTTCCGTTTTATAGCGGGACTTTTTTTATGCAACTAGTTTTGTACTTTTGAAACAACAACAATTACATTTAAACTATTAAGGGATAACACCTTTTCGTTTTACTAAAAATATTGATCTTAATGTCCATCAGCATCAACAATCTTTCTAAAAATTACGGCGCACAAAAAGCCGTTAACAACATTTCTTTTAAAGTAAACAAAGGAGAGATTGTCGGTTTTCTTGGTCCAAATGGTGCAGGAAAATCTACCACCATGAAAATGATTACCGGCTACCTTGATGCAGATGCGGGCAACATTCACGTTTGTGGAATAGATGTCTCTAAAAACAATATTGACAGCAAAAAAAAGATTGGTTATTTACCTGAGGCAAACCCATTGTATTTTGAAATGTATGTGAGAGAATACCTATTGTTTACAGCAGGTGTACATCAAATAAAAAATGCTAGACAAAGAACAGAAGAAATAATTAAAACTGTTGGACTTACTCTGGAAGCCAATAAAAAAATTGGGCAACTAAGCAAGGGGTACAAGCAGCGTGTTGGGCTTGCTGCTGCACTTATTCACGGGCCTGAAGTGTTGATATTAGATGAGCCAACCTCAGGACTGGACCCAAACCAGATCATAGAAATAAGAAATGTAATTAAAGCATTGGCAAAAGATAAAACAGTGCTATTTTCATCACATATTTTGCAGGAAGTAGAAGCTATTTGTGATAGAGTGATTATCATCAATAAAGGGAATATTGTGGCTGATGATAGTTTACAAAATCTTCAACTAGCAAAAACAGGTCAGCAATTTGTAATTGTAACTTTTCAGGAGGATGTTGATACAAATGATCTTCAAAATCTAGAAAATGCATTAGACGTTTCTTCAAATGGTAATAACTTTCGCATACAAACAAATGATGCAGATGCCCTCCGCAAACAAATATTAAAACTAAGTATCGATCAAAATTTAAACATCGTTTCATTACAAAACCAAAGCAACAGTTTGGAAGATGTGTTTAGGGAATTGACGAATTAATATTCTATTACACTTTTGCAAAAATTCCTTGTCGGATTTTCCTAATATTTATTTGTATCAATATTTTAGTATTTACAACATTATAAAATGTTTCCCTTTGTAACCAAAAATATTAAAGGTAAAATTATAATATCGCCAAAAGCTTTGCATTAGTTAGCCGGTACAAAGTAACCAATGGTGTGCTTGCTATGCTACCAAGATGCACAATCAAATTTGGCATTTGTAAATCAGGAGAAGTTACAGCAGCTAAATTTATACCACCTTCCCAGCTCATCCATTTTGCAACGTTTGTCATGTTAATTATTTTTTAGAAGGTAAAAATAATTATCATCACAAGGTTTGGTATACCCTGTGGTGGGTATTTATTTGTGCATTACTTAAAGCACCAATGACTGAATATTAAAAATGAATTTTAAAAATATTAAAAACTACCTGAATTTTTTTTAGAGGAACCTATTAAAGAAACGCAAACCATTTGTTTTAATTTTTTATATTGGTGCTCGGAGTCAATTTTTCATTTTCCTTTTCAAAATATTTTTTAAACCCAAAATAGTTTATTAGCAATACAAAACCCGCTATTAAGATTATTGCAATACTAAAAAAATAACTTAGCGAAAACCCACCCTTCCACAAACCATTTGCTTTTTTAAAATGAAACAATTGTTCTTCCTGATAACTATTTGTGAAAGCAACAATTACAATAAATAAAAAAGGAAGCCATAACCAAAACAACTGTTTTGTTTTTATGATTACTACATCGACCCACACCCAACTTATAAAACAAATAATCATACCTATTTGCCAAAACTGATCCGCGGTGGACTCATAAAAAGTAACATAATCTTTTGCTGCGGCAAACTTTAGATCGTTTACTGCATTGTATTTGTCAGCAAAATAAAGTAAAATAAAAGTAAATACTAAGATGCTGATGATGGTTATTCTTTTGTACATAATAATTTCATGGTTGTTGCAAGCAGGTAAATGCAGACTTAAGTAATTCGTTTTCTATACAATCTTGAACACTACAAATAATTGTAAGAAAATAGCAAATGCCAAACAAACCATCCATCCCCAAAACCATTTTATGGAAATATCTATTTGTTTTACAACTTTATAATAAATGAGAATCATAAAAAATACTGCTACAATTAATGAAACTACAAAACTATATTGTGGTATTCTTACGGCATTAAACATACAGTATGGAAGCAATATACAGCTTCCAATAAAGCAGGTAAATGCAATTAGTTTTATAAACTCCCATTTTTTTTCTTTTAAAAAAAGAAGAGCTGCTATAATTTGTATACCCCATTTTGCACCTGCAATTGTACACGACAAAAACATTTTTTCAGGAGAAAAATATAACAGTTGCCCTTTCTTAATAAACCACCAAGTAATAATTGTTGATAATAAAAAATAAGTAAATGCTAAAGCGATATTTTTCAAAACGAATTAATTTTATTGTGGCTTACCCAATACCCTTATATGAGTTGTAACGGTATATTTGGTTGATATTTTTGTTTTATAATTTACAACCCTATAGAAATGTTCTCCTGTCATTTTATAAATGCTATCTCCTATTTGTACTTTATTATTCATTGTTTCAGGCATTGGCAAAAATTGCCCGTCTGCTAGTGTCATATCTTTAAAATATGGTTTGTGGGTATCAAAAGTAATGTTAGCAATAACGGTTTTGAGTTCAATATTTTTAATAATTTTCTGTCTTTCATCGTTCCCGTCCAATTTTAAAAATAAAAACACGATACAAAAAATTGATAGGCTCATAATTATTATAACCCTACCTGTATTTATTTTTTTGTTATATTTTTCATTATACCATGTAATAAAAAATGCAGTAAAAATGATCAGCAAAAAAACGAATACCATAGCACCTGTTATTGTACGCTCAACACTCAAAATATGAGGTTGAAAAACTACCAACAATATAAATACTAAAAGCAAACTTAAAAATATAACTAAAACGATTAAGCCTGTTTTATCTTTCTTTTGCTGTGGTAGTTTAACCCATCTTTGAAGACCAATAAGGCACACAACAAAAAAGATAAAAGCAATAAAGTAGAAAACGATTGTTATAGCCATAAATTATTTTATCATAGTAAACTTAAAACCTTTACCAAATTTTAGCCTCAGCGGTTAATGGTTATTTACCTGCTCCACCCTTTGCTTTGTTCATTAAACATTTTTAATACTAACAGGAAATAGCAATTAAAAAAGGGTAATTTTTTTATTTTATTATTTCTAAATCGTTTTTATACATAACAGTTTTAGAAGTATTTGAAAATTGATCATATTCAATTACTTCCCCTTCTAATTGATTATTTACCCAAGTACCGGTAAGCGTACTCATGGTATTAATCTTTTTACCCTTGCCTTCTTTTTTACCATTCTTCCACTCCCCCTCGTAAGCATTTCCGTTGGAATATGTATATTTTCCAACCCCATCTCTTTTTCCGTTTTTCCATTCTCCTTTATATATTCCGCCTAAAAAATCTGTTTCCTGTCCTTCTCCTTCGGGTTGGTCATCAATAGCGTAGCCCTCATAATCTGAACCATTTTTCATTTTAAAACTTGTGTAAATAGTTTTTTTGTTAATTGCATTTTTTGTTGCTATCAATTCACCATTTACATAATTTACTTTTTTTGTTTCATTAGCCATTTTTATAAACATTGTTGCCTGCCCTTCCAGTTTCCCGTTTTCCCATTTGCCTTTGGTGTAATCGCCGTTTGAATAATAGATAATGCCTTCCCCATTCATTTCGTTATCTTTAAATGAGCCTTGATATTTCCAACTATCTTTCTTCTCCTCAACTCCTTTTCCATCTCTCTTATCATTCTTCCAATCCCCCTCGTATGTAACACCAAACAGCATATCTTCAAACTTTCCTTTTCCTTCTTTTTTACCATCCACTACATAGCCAGTATAAACATCATAAGCAGTTTTTATAATGGTGTATGTTGCTTTTGGATTAACAGGATCAGTTTTTGCAATATCATCTTTTGCTTCTTTATCGTTAATTTTTATTAGCTCCACCTCAAAAATCAAATTTGCATTTGGTTTTATAGTTCCAGCGCCTTTATCGCCGTAAGCCAGATTAGCAGGAATGTAAAAAATATATTTAGCGCCAAGTGGCATAAGTTGTAACCCTTCAGTCAATCCTTTTATCATGTTGCTTGGCAATGCTTCTATTGGTTGTCCTCGTTTGTAAGAATCGTCGAACACAATACCATCCTCAAATGTGCCTATATAATCAAAGGTTACTTTATCAGTAGCTAGAGGTTTACTGCCACTCCCTTTGTTTACTATTTCATATTTAAGACTGGAGGCTGTAGTAACTAATTTCTTTTGCGCAAAACACAATATCTGCGCAAATATTAATGTTATAAATAAGTAAATTGGTTTCATATTATTTATTTTAAATTTTTAGTTAATTCATTCTAATTCATTTTTATAAATCTTCCTAATTTATTTCACAATCTCCACTGGAAAATCATTGCCCAACCCATAACTAGCGGGGTACTGAGGTTCTGAATTATATTTCTTCATCAGCTCAGGCACCTGCACCTGCATAAAAGTTTTTAAACCGTTTACGGTAATCATTTTGTTTGCTGCGGCCTGCCCCTGCAAAGCCTGTAATAAGACGTAGGTAAATGCGCCATGTTTTAATGTGGCAAACTCCTGTGCGTATTGTTTGCTTCCACTTGCTGCCATCCAATGTGTACCGGTGCTTCGGGAAACTACTGCAAGACTTTTTTGTTGGTTAGCATCCGCGGTAAGCAATGCTTCAAATGCGCCCGCACTTTGGCAGGCATCTAAAATAAAAATTTGTTTTTGCGCCTGTATATCTATCGCATAAGTCTGAAGCATTTTTGCAGAGATCCCTTTTTGAAGCAGTACTTCATCTACATTTTTTATATCAGCCACATCTGTTGGTACCAAATAAAATTCTTTCGTCTTATCTGAAATGTAACCATGACCTGCATAATAAAACACAAATACATCCTGTGGCTTGGCATTTTTTTGCACTTCGCTTAGTGCATCTGTAATTCCTTTTTTATCAGCCGTGTTATCCGTTACAAAAAATGTTTTTACACTTCCTAAAACAGTTTTAGCATCTTTTTCTATTTCGTCTTTAAATGCTGTGGCATCGGCCAATGCATAGTTGAGGGAGAGTTTTTCATTTTGGTATTTGTTTATGCCGATAACAACAAGATACATGGTGGCGGTTTTATCAACAGCATCAATATTTACAGCATTGGTATTTTGTATAGGTTTATTTTCTAATGGTTTATCCACTTTATAATTAACGGATATTTCATCAGCCTTGCTTTCCGTTCTTTGCCCGTTTAGTGCAATAGCACGAAATGTATTTTGCCCTGGTAATAAACTGATGGTATATTTTTTTGTTTCGTTACCCGTTTTATCATCCGTTACAAAAAGCCCACGAGTAGCAAGGTTTACAATTTTGCCATTGTGAAACAAACGTATTTCATCAACTTTATCATCCTGGGCAGTTGCATTTATAGTAAGCTCTGCAATCCCTGAGGTGTTTGCATATGACGGGTTATCATCTCCAACTTCTAAATTCCTTGTTTT
>JBBRPX010000080.1:0-14126 GCA_038227505.1 Chitinophagales bacterium | reverse complement strand
TAACCAAGTAGCAGCTACACACAAACGCAAAGCATCGTTACCAAAATTTTGTTTGTTGTTAGGGTATAAATTGGTGGAAGTATTATAAACGTACTCTAAATTATCTCCCATACCTGTCAGTAAAGGATATTTAGTTTGGTTGCCAAGAATATCAGCAAATTTTTGCTTTACACCCAAATCAGCATCAGCTTCTTTTTTACTTAGCTGTATTAAAACCCTTAATTTAAAGGTATTAATTACTTTTTGCCATTGCCTTAAAGCTGTTAATGGATCTTTAGGGCTATTGGCATTTTCAATAAAATAGAAATCTCCCAATAAAGAAACATTTGCAGAATTTATCAATGTATTAATTTGGGTATTTGCATCGTCTAATAACTGCAAACTTTGTTTGAAAATATCTTTTTGTGAATCGTATTTTGGTGTTGTATTATCCAATTGTTTTAAAGCCTCGCTCATTGGTAAATCTCCCACTTTTAAGGTCATTCCTATAAAATAATAAGCTTTAAAAAACTTTGCTAATGCACTGTAAGGATTGTTAGGTCCGCTGGCTTTAGCAGCTTCATTTTCCATAGCAACTACATTGCGTAGAGTACCATAATTTAAATTAGCAGAGCCCGTCCAATATTCATTTGTACCGTAGTAGGTGTATGATGATAAAGTAAACTGACAAAATTTATCAGCATCGCCACCTGGCTGTACATTCATATCGGATTCTACTTGCCTAAGCAACAGGTAGGCAGGTACGGTTTGTGGCTGGTTAGGATTGTTTACATAATCGCTAAATTGCTTTTTGCAACTTGTTGCACAAACACTTAAAAGAAATGCCAGGCCAAGTAATAATTTAATATTTTTCATTGTATAAATTTTTTAGTTTGTTAAAACGTAATATTTAAGTTTACACCTACGCTACGAGTAGTTGGTGTTTGTAAATTATATTCTCTACTGTTAAGACCATATTGATCCCTACTGCTATATTGATCTACATCCATATCTTTAAAACGAGATGGAAAGAAGTACAATAAATTTCTACCGACAACCGATATATCTATTTTAGATATACCCATTTTTTTACCAAACAAACTGCTGGGTAGAGAGTAGGTTAATACTACCTCTCTAAGTTTAGCATAAGTTTTACTAACAGATGTATTTTCGAAATTGTTAAAAAAGCTGTTTACATAATCTTGAATAAATTTAGCCTTGCTGGTATTTGTTGTAAATTGTAATGCACTCATATTTGTAATTACACCTGTTACCGGATCGTATTGGATAGGAACGCCATTAGAAACCTGCACTCCTTGTCCAACGTAAGATCCTGCAAAGCCAGGGTCTTTGTAATGATGAAACTCATAGTCTCTTGCTGCGCCAACTGCCCCCTCAACTGTAGAAATATTACTGCCGCCCTCAATAGATTTGCGCATGACACGATCTTGTACCAAGCCGCCTACTTTTCCATCAAACTGAAAAGAGAGTGAAAAACTTTTATAACTAAATTTATTAATAGCACTCCAACTCCACTTAACATCGGCATTGCCTACATATTGTGCCTTCTTTAAATAGACAGGATAACCTGCACTGTTGTTTATTACCTGGCCGTCGGGTGTGCGTGCTACTACATTAGCAAATAATTTATCTACTCTGTCGCCTTGGGCAAACCGGTAGTCAGTAAAATTTGTAGGAAGGTCAGTGTATACCTCTTTAAAAGTGCTCCAGTTTACAAGAACATCCCACTTTAATCCACTTGTTTTTTCTAAAAATGGTTTTATGTTTAAAGACAATTCTAAGCCAGATAATTTTGTTTTAACTGCATTTGTAACCAAGCCGGTAATGCCAGATGTTTGAGAGATGGGAGACGTTCTTATACCGGGACCGTTAATATTGGTATAGTAAGTAGCACCTAAGCCTATCTTATTTTGTAACACTCTAAAATCAATACCAACCTCAGTTGTTTTGGTAGCGCCGGATGTTACATTTGGGTCTACTTTATTACCAGGCGCATAAGCGCCGGTTAAATTATTGTAAACAGGACTTACGGAATATGCAGGGTCAGAAATGCTGTAAGAGGGACCACCATAAACTGTTACATAAGGTGCTCCATATCCAATTGGGTAAGAAGATGGTCCGATGTAAGGAGTAGTGGCAGAAAATTTAACGGTGGCGTAATTAGCTCTTAATTTTAAGAAATTGATAACCCCGGGTAACTTTACATAATCTGACAACACAGAAGAAAGCGTTACTGCAGGATAAAAATATTTGTTGTTCTCTTTGCGAAGTGCAGTTGATTTATCTAGCCTTGCTGTAAAACCAACCGTTGCATAATTTTTTACACTTACATCCAATGCACCGTAACCACTTAGCACCAACATTTTTGAATTAAAGCTAGATGCTAATATTGGATTTACAGAATTTGCAAATGTATAAAGGCCCGGTACGTTTAAATAATCAGTACTTGTAAAGCTGGAGTTGTAGGAAGTATTACGAGCAGTAAAACCAACCAAGCCATCTATTTTAAGTAGGCTTTTAAATTTACCGATGTACTTACCAATTGCGTCTATGTTGTTATCAAGATTAGATCTTCTATCTTCTCTATAATCGCCCCGGTTCCCTTCTCTGCCATAAGGATGGGCAGAGTAAGGTAATTTTTCGTTGCGAAGTAAATCATATGCGCTCACGTTGGTACGTAAAATTGTTTCTATATTTTTTATAGGTTTGTAGGTAATGCCTATACTACCTAAAACATCAGTTTTATAATGACCTCTAAGCCATTCGTAACTCATAAACCAAGGGTTGTGGTAGCGCTGGTATTCTGCAAAATTAGATTGTACTCCTTCTTTACCCGGCTGCCAGTAGTTTTTGATATTCGGAGAATTTACATCCCAGTCAGCACCCGTCCATATAGTCAGATTATAAATAACACTGTTTGGTCCATATTGTACGTCAGGAATATTTGGAGTAGCCTGGCGGTTGTAATTAAGGGCTGCTTCGATTTTTAATTTAGGTGTTAAATCGAAACCTGCGTTTAAATTAAAGTTGATGATATTTAATTTGGTGTTTGGCACCAGACCTTTTTGATAAGTGTTGGTTAAACTCATTCTTATATTAGACCTATCAGTGGCCGCAGAGAAGTTGATGTTATTTGTATTTAAAACGCCTGCCTGTATAAAGTTTTTTAAATTGTTAGCTCCCCTGGAAACATAAGGTGTTGGTATACGCAAACCAGTTACAGGGTCTATTGGGCTATCATACTGGCGAATGAGTTGACCTTCAAATTTTGGTCCCCATACATCATAATCTCCATCGTTAAGGCCGCCACCTTTACCATCTCCAAATTCATATTGCGAGTTATCACCCCCACCATAAAGAGCTTGAGTTTTAGGAAGTGCAATAAAGCCTTTATCCACTTGCACAGTACTGTTTACTTCAATAGTATAACCTTTGTTATTTTTTTTGCCACGTTTTGAAGTAATTAATATAGCACCATTTTGGGCTCTGCTACCGTACAATGCCGAAGCTGCAAAACCTTTTAAAACGGTATAGGTTTCCACATCATCGGGGTTTATATTCCAGGTATCTGTAGTAACCGGAATACCATCTACAACATACAAGGTAATGGTACCACCACGAGCAGTAACAGCAGTTGTACCTAACATTTCTTTACTGATGGCTACATCTAACCCTGCAATTTTACCTACCAAGCCGTTGATGGCATTTGGCTCTCGGGCTTTCACTAATTCTGCACCTGATATTGCTTGCACAGAATACCCTAATTTTTTAATTTCTTTTTTAACGCCGAGTGCAGTTACGATCACTTCAGATTCCTGCTTTGTATCTGCATCTAAATTGATAGTTAGGTTCTCAAAATTTTCAACTGTAATTTTTTTTGAAAGATAACCAACAGAAGAAAATTCAATCATATTACCTTTGCTGGCTTTGATTGTAAAAGAACCATCTACTTTGGTACTCGTACCGGTTTTTGAAGATAAAGAGTAAACGGTTACATTTTTTAGAGGCTTGTTATCATTGCCTGAAAAAACTTTACCTGAAATATTATTTTGACTAAATGCGGAAGCACTAAACAAAATAAAACTGAGGAAAATTAAAGGAAATTGTGTGTAAATGATTCTTTTCATTGCTATAGTTTTAGGGGGCAAAACTATTCTTCGGTTGTTAAGTAATTGTGAAGATGCTATGAAGTAATCATCAAGTAAATGTTACGTTAAAACTTGTTTTAAATGATTTATAAAAACTAATTAATCTGATTAATTAATTTGTGATAGTTGAAATATTTAACCTGTAGAAAAAATATTTTTATCAATTATTTACTAAAATAAATAATTTTAAATTGTTGAAATTAATTCTTCGGCCAAGCCAAAAGACAAAGTCATACCGGCACCACCTAATCCATTTATTATATAGATACCGGGCTCGGGGGAGTAAAAAATATCGGTATCACCATTTGTTAATTTAGGGTATACACCGTTCCAAACTTCTTCTATTTGCAAAGCCGGAAAATTTGAAATTTTACTGAGGTAATCTATAATGAGTTTATTTATTTTTTCGTTGGTAAAGGGTGTATGTGTATTTGCATATTCGTGACTATCACCAATTGTTATTTGCCCTGCATTATTTTGGCAAGCCATTACATGTATGCCAAAATCTAGGTATTCGCTCATTTCGTTTTGATAACGAAGTTTTAAATTGCCCAACGAGTCTGCTGCTGCAAAACTTTTATAATGAATTAAAGACAGGCCGCCGCACAAAGCTGCTCCCATTTTCCAATTATCTGGCTGGGCTACGCTACGCAACATTTGCAGTTTGCATTTTGTAAATGGAAATTTTTTAAACTCTTCAGGATAGAGGGTTTCAAAATCGGCACCCGAACAAATAAATACAAGATCAGCTTCATAGAATTCATTGGTGCCAACATATACTTCGGTATCATTTATAAAACTTGCGCATTTACCCCAAATAAATTCTACCCCATATTTTTCTTCAAAATAACTTGGCAACGCTGCTATAGCATCTACAGGGTTTATAATCATTTCTTCTTTGCTATACAAACCAGCTTTTGTATTTTTTGTATTTGCTGCAGGGCAAATATTTTGGATCGCATCTGGTTTTAAAATTTCTACTTGCCTATCTTTCTTAAAAATATCGTGCAATTCATTCAATACATCCCATTCATCTTGATGTTGTGCCACATGTAAACTTCCTACTTCATCGTACCATATATTGGCTTCATTGCAAATGCTTTTCCATATACTTTTTGTTTGTAAGGCACGTTCATACAATTCTCCATCGGGCTGACCAATTGGCCACAGCATTCCGAAATTCCTGATAGATGCTCCAATGGCTTTGTCATTTCTTTCTATTACTTTTACTCCAAAGCCTTTTAATGCTAATGCTCTTGCAGTAGCCAATCCTACTATACCTGCACCTATTACAATGGCTGTGCGCTTTTCCATAAATGGTTTATTTTTTTATATTTTGTATAGAAATAAAATGCAGAAATAAAAGTTCCAAGCAAACCTAACAGTGAAAAAACTATAACACCTTTTGTATAAAAGTTTACCCAATTTAATTTGATAGAAAAAATTTCTTTCCCAAATAAAACAAGAATACTTGCCAAATAACCAAATGAATCTGACAAGTACATCAGAAAACCTACGTTTGCTTTCCACTTAAATGCAGCCACCATTCTTTCAAACAACAAACAATTAAAGGGAATGTAGGCAAGATACAAACCCAAGCCAACAGTCAACATCCAATAAAAACCATTAATACTTTGCTGCATAAAAAGGTAGGTAGAAAATCCTGTGGTAATAAATCCTACGGCAATTAAAAAATGTGCTGCTACAAATGCTTTAAAATTATTTTTTATAAAAACAAGGCTGGCAATAACGATTAATAAAATGATAGCAATAGGAGTTTCCGTTTCTGTAAATACGGATGCTTTGTTTGAGTAGCCGAGTTCGTTCCACATATCTGCAGCAAAATTGTCTCTTATATCTCTAAACAGAGTAAGAAAAACGTATAAAATAATCAGTACAATCAACCCCGGCATAAATTGAAAGAATAGGTTTTTTCTTTCTAATTTAGTCATAGGTTTCCTTTCATTTCTAAGCTCAATATCATTTTTGGAAGGAGAGGGTATTTTTTCCATCAAAAAAACAAAAAATAACAATGGAATTATAAAAAATGCCCCTGTTACAAATGGCAACCAAAATTCAGTTACCGAATATTGCAATTGCAAATATTTTGCAACTGATTTTACAAAGCCAGATGCAAAAATAAAACTTACGGCTAAAGCGGATCCTATAAAGTCAGTAGCTTTTCTGCCTTCTATGTAAGAAAAAATAATACCCCATAAAATACCTAATGGGAAGCCATTAAAAAATAAAAAAATGATATTATAAGGAACAGGTACTATGGCAAAAAAGAATAAGGCTATCCAAGAAATACCTACGAGAAGCAATACAATTTTCCAACGTCCAAATCTTTTCATTTCCGAAATAAACTTTATTCCATAAAATTTACTGGATGTATATCCTATTAACTGGCAAATAACCAATACTACTTTGTACTCTATACCCCATAAAGTTATTCCGCTAAAAATGCCTACTGTAAATGGTTTACGAAAAGCATATACGATTGAGTAGGTGCAAAAACAAACCAATGCAGCATAAAAAGCGGCTAGTAAATCATGTCGTTTCTGTTTTGCACCAAGCAACATATTAATTGGCACTGTTATAATATTTTATGAGTGGCATTATTTCGATAATATCGTCAATTATGTACGTGGCATTATTTTTTTCTAATTGCTCTTTTGAAAACGCTCCTGTTGTAACTGAAATTACTAAGCCACAGCCTGCATTTTTACCTTCTTCAATATCAACGGAAGTATCGCCAACTTTTACAACATTTTTTGGATCTTCTATCTTCAATATTGTCATTATTTTTTTAATCATATCAAAATGTGGCCTACCATTTTCTACTTCGTCGCTCGAAATTACACAGTCTATCAAAGTACTGTTTTGCCATCCCAATCTTTTCAAAATAGTATCTGTTACAATTTTTGGAAATCCTGTATTGAGTGCTACTAAAATATTATCTGCATGCAATGCTTTAAAAGTTTCCAGCGTTTTTTGCATCGGTTGTATATCTTCTTTTTCGTAGTAATCAACCATATGTTCTATAAATACCTCATGTATAGCATTTACTAAATTTTCGTTGTTCAACAATTCATCCTCATAGTATTTTTTCATTAAAATTGTAATGGCCTCTGTTTTTTTATAACCCATTAATAAGCTAGCTTCTTCCTTTGAAATATTATATCCAAATTTTTGGAAAGCATAGCACAGGGAATCTGCTACACTTCCATTGTCTTTTACTGTAGTCCCGGCAATATCAAATACTACTAATTGTATCATCATTTTTTTATTTAAAGTAAACTGTTGTTGTAAATGTGTTTTCATAAGATGCCTATATTTTTCGATATTAGCGGACTGTTTAGTTGCGTCTTTTGCTTGCTCGTCTATTAACCTAAGTGCTATTATAATTTTGTGAAGTGGGTTGCATTCGAATACCTCAGCTTCTCCTGTACTCATTTTACCACCCTGGTGTTTTAATGTTTCTTTACTGGCCAAACTTAGTTGGTTGTAGTATGCTGCATCTTTGTAGGTTAAGTATCGTTTTGCCTCTACATGGTTTTGTACCAAATTAATTAATCTTTTAGAAAATCCATTCCCTTGCAAAAATGCTGCACCAATTAATTCATGATTGATAACACCAAATCCACTCATTGAATTTTCTTTTTCTTCCGCTGCACATATATGTCCTATGTCATGCAGAAATGCAGCTAATATCACTTCTTCATCAAACCCTTGAGCTTGGGCAAACTCTGCTGATTGGTACATATGTTGAAGCTGGGTTACTTCCTCACCATCATATTGATTACTTCCGTATTTATCATACAACAAAAAAATATCGTTCGTTATGTTTAAAGGCATATCCATAAATATCAGTTTCAATTAATGGGTGAAGTAAAACATATAAATCAATACAATTATTTTTCTAAAATTAAAAAATGGTTATTTCTTTTAACTATCATCCTCTTAAATTAAACAGGTAATAAATGATTAAATACTTTTTTGGGTATATTTTATCTGGTTAAAACAATAACCTTGGTTTGACAATTGAAATAGATTGAAAAATTAATATTCACTTAAGATTGCGGTAACAATTAGGGCATACTAAAACCATTTCTTTGCTTTAAATTATTAATATATTTAAACCACAAATTAAAAGCCATGAAAAATATAAAATTCTATTTCTCAGAACTTGTAATTCGCTTACTACTTTTCCGCATATCTTCTTTATGCTCTCCGTTTAAGTTTACTAAAGCAGCTTAATGAAGGAAGCTAAAAAAAGAAGGTTAGACATACTTGTAATATCTGATGTTCACCTTGGTACCTATGGCTGTCACGCAAGGGAGTTACTGCATTATCTTAAAACAGTAAAGCCGAAAACCGTTATTTTAAATGGAGATATCATTGATATATGGCAGTTTAGCAAACGTTACTGGCCCAAGCAGCACATGAAAGTAATTAAATATTTTATGGAGTGGATAACCAAGGGTGTAAAGATTTATTATGTAACCGGCAACCACGATGAAATGTTGCGAAAGTTTACCGGTTTTAAAATGGGATCATTTAGAATTGTTGATAAAGTAGTACTTGAACTTGACAATGAAAAGAAAGCATGGTTTTTTCATGGTGATGTATTTGACGTAACAATGCAGCATAGTAAGTGGCTTGCAAAACTTGGTGCGGCAGGGTATGATACACTTATTCTAATAAATAGATTTGTAAATTTTATTTCTGAAAAGGTTTTTAAAAGAGGTAAAGTATCGCTATCAAAAAAAATAAAAAACAGTGTAAAGTCTGCAGTTAAATTTATAAACAGTTTTGAGCAAACTGCAGCAAATATAGGTATTAGCAATAAATACAATTACGTTGTGTGTGGCCATATTCACCAACCCGAAATTAGAGAAATTGAAAATGAAGAAGGTAAAATTATTTACCTGAATAGTGGGGATTGGATAGAAAATTTAACAGCCTTGGAATATGTGAATGGCGAATGGAGCATGTATAAATTTGAGGATATGCACATGGAAACAAACGATGGCCAGCCTTTAGAAGAAGATGAACTTGACAGTGGTAAATTATTTAATAATATGCTTGCTGAATTTAATTTAATGCGTAATTAATGAAAATATTATACGCAATACAAGGCACCGGTAACGGGCATTTAAGCAGGGCAAGAGATATTATTCCAATTTTACAAAAAAAGGGTGAACTCGATATTTTAGTAAGCGGTATACAGGCAGATATTGAATTGCCTTTTCTAATAAAATACCACTTTAGAGGACTAAGTTTTATTTTTGGAACCAATGGTGGTGTAGACCTGCTTGCAACTTACAGAAAGAGTAATCTTAAAAAATTATACAAAGAAATTAAAAGTTTACCTGTAGAAAATTATGATCTAATAATTAATGATTTTGAACCGGTGAGTGCATGGGCGTGCAAATTAAAAAACATACCATGCATTGGTCTTAGCCACCAGGCAGCTGTTGTAAATAAAAATAGTCCTAAGTCAAAAAAGAAAGACCCCGTAGGCAAATTAATTCTAAACAACTATGCACCGGTTACAGATGCTTATGGCTTTCATTTTAACGCTTACGATAAAAATATTTCAACACCCGTAATACGCACACAGGTGCGAAATGCAGTACCCCAAAGCGAGCCGCATTTTACTGTTTATCTCCCTGCATACAGCGATAAGCGGGTCATAAATATTTTAAGTAAAATAAAGAATGTGCAGTGGCATGTATTCAGCAAACATGCCAAAAAAGATTATGTAGACAGCAATATTTACGTACACCCTATTAACAACGAAGGCTTTATTACTAGTCTGAATAATTGCACAGGAGTACTGTGTGGCGGCGGTTTTGAAACACCTGCAGAAGCTTTATTTTTAAAAAAGAAACTCATGGTGATTCCCATGAAGGGACAGTATGAACAACAATGTAATGCCGCAGCTTTGGCAACAATGGGTGTACCTGTAATAAGAAGTTTGAAAAAAAAATACTTACAAATAATAGAAGACTGGACAACAGGAAAATTATTTGTTGCAGTTAATTATCCTGATGTTACAGAAAATATTATTGACGCACTTATAAAAAAGCATGGATATGCAAGTTCTAAAATCACGAAACCCATAAGTGGTTCTTCCTACAGTATTAAAAAAATAAAAGAAATAAGCCTTGGCAAAATGTTGCGTCACACGGAGGGTTAATTGTTATGTTATTTACAAAAGAAGATTTCGGAGCTGATTTTACATTTGGTATATCCACCGCTGCCTATCAAATTGAAGGGGCTTACAATACAGATGGAAAAGGGCTTTCAATATGGGACACTTTTTCGCAAAAAAAGAAAAAAATAATTGATGACCACAATGGTAATATAGCATGTAATTTTTACAATCATTATGCAGAAGATATAGCATTGATGCATAAATTGAATATTCCTAATTATAGGTTTTCTATATCGTGGAGCCGAATTTTACCTTATGGAACCGGACAGGTAAATTATAAGGGTATTGATTTTTACAACCGGATTATCGATTTTTGTTTGGAGCTTGGCATTGTACCTTGGATCACTATATACCATTGGGACTTACCGGAAATTTTACAGCAAAAAGGTGGTTGGACGAATAGAGATGTTATAGAATGGTTCAGCTATTTTGTTGAGTGTTGTATAAAAAACTTTGGCGATAGGGTAAAGCACTGGATGGTTTTAAATGAACCGATGGTATTTACAGGTGCAGGTTATTTTTTGGGCGTGCATGCACCAGGTAAAAAGGGGCTTGCAAGCTTTTTAGCAGCTGCACATCATGCAGCTATGTGCCAGGCAGAGGGAGGCAGAATTATAAAATCTATAAGAGCAGATTGTAAAGTTGGGACCACTATTTCGTATTCGCATTTGGAGCCTTACAGCAATAGTGAACGAGACAGGCTTGCGACCATAAAAGTAGATGCGCTCATTAACAGAATGTTTATAGAACCACTTCTTGGTATGGGTTACCCAACAAAAGAATTAAAAATACTGCAACGTATAGAACGGTTTATGGTGGCGGGCGACGAGAAGAAGCTTTCATTTGATATGGATTTTATTGGCTTGCAAAATTATACGAGAGAGATTGTAAAATTTGCACCATTTATGCCTTTTGTAAGAGCAAAAATTATAAAAGCAAATGAAAGAAATGCAAAAGCTACCTTGATGAATTGGGAGGTTTATCCTGCATCAATATATCACGCATTAAAACGATTTAGTAAATATGAAGGGTTAAAAGAAATAATAGTTACAGAAAATGGTGCAGCATTTAAAGATGAAGTTGTAAATAACAATATTGCGGATTATAAGCGGGTAGATTTTTTAAAAAAATACCTTGCTGAAGTTTTAAAAGCAAAAAAAGAAGGTGTTCAAGTTACCGGTTATTTTGTGTGGACTTTACTAGATAATTTTGAATGGGCGGAAGGATTTCATCCAAGGTTTGGTTTAGTATATGTAAATTTTAAAACCCAACAAAGAATAGTAAAAGCATCAGGTAAATGGTACAGCGATTTTATTGGAGTGAAAATGGATGAGCTCTTTAAAATATAAAAAACAATTATCTAGTATTTTTACTCGAAATGAAATTTGACGTTGTTTATATTTAAAAAAATTAAGAAAATTATTACCCCTTATTCAAAATCATCTTTCAATTACATCTGATTAAAAGAAAAAATATTCAGCGGGGTTGCCGCATTTTTGTCTGCTAAGCTGCACTTAATGAAAAGTCAATTCAGTCTAATGCTTACACACTCCATATTAGATTTGTTGGTAGATATATTTTAAATATCAGACAACAAAAAAGTAGAATGAAATGCTAGTTCTTCAAGGTTTTTTTATAAAAAATTAACCGGAGTCGTACATTATTGTTTTTAAGTAAAATTTATAATGCTTCAACTACAATTTCTGTCGGTAAACGTTTATGTAATGTGGAAATGATCCATTATTAAAATGTTACGATGCCATAACACCATTTAAATCAATTAAATTACTGCATTATACAAATTAAAAATGCCATAAATGGAACAACATAAACAGTGGAGAAAATTAAGCGGTCAGTTGATTGAAGGTTTAATTGAAGATGAAGTAAGACAGACGGTTCTGAGAGAAAAGGAAAATGGTAATGAATTAAAAGTTTGTATTGGTACTGACAGCCAGGTGAAAGCTTTTACCGATAAAAGTATAAGGGGCAAGGAAACAGAATTTGCAACCGTTATTGTATTTGTAAGAAAAGGTAAAGGTGGGTTTATGTACATACACAACGAAGTAACCCGGCAGAAAATGAGTATCAAAGAAAGGATGTTACTGGAGGTTGCAAAAAGTATTGAAATAGCGTATGCATTGTGTAATATTTTTACAATGTATGGCGTAGATATGGAAGTGCATGCAGATATAAATACCAACCCCAGCTTTAAAAGCAATGATGCTTTAAAAGAAGCCATGGGTTACATTCAGGGTATGGGTTTTGCTTTCAAAGCCAAGCCTGAAGCCTTTGCCAGCAGCAGTTGTGCAAATAAAGTTGTTCAATAATGTTTTTATTTTAGCATTGTAGATGAAGTATTGTTTGTTGAACAATTCCAAAATAAAAAACATGGATTTTATTATTTCTACAGCTTTCCATCTCTTATTTCATTTACCACATCAGGGTCAAGTAGGGTAGTAATATCTCCTAAATTTTCTGTTTCGCCTTCGGCTATTTTTCTCAAAATGCGGCGCATAATTTTTCCGCTGCGGGTTTTAGGAAGCCCACTTACAAACTGTATTTTATCTGGTTTTGCAATGGCGCCAATTATTTTTGCAACAGTTAAACTTATATCCTGACGACGTTGATTTTCATCTCCATGGTGACCATTATAAATTACATAGGCATAAATTCCCTGACCTTTTATATCGTGCGGATAACCAACCACAGCGCTTTCCACTACACCCGAATGCATGTTAATAGCATTCTCAACTTCGGCAGTTCCAATTCGGTGACCACTAATATTTAACACATCATCTACTCTTCCGGTAATTCTATAATTTCCATTTTCATCTTTTATAGCACCATCGCCTGTAAAATAAAGGTTAGGATAGGTAGCAAAATAATTCACCCTGCACCTTTCGTGGTCGCCATAAGTAGTTCTTAAAATACCCGGCCATGGTGCTTTGATACAGAGGTTTCCCTTTATCATACCATGTTCATCTTTTTCTGTTACTTCTTTGCCTTCTTCATCTACAATTATTGGTTGTACACCAGGCATTGGCAGGGTTGCCCAACCTGGTTTGGCAGGCGTAATGCCGGCTAGGTTTGTAATAAGTGTACCACTCGTTTCTGTCTGCCACCATGTATCTACTATCGGACAGTTTTTCTTTCCAATATTTTCATCGTACCAATGCCATGCTTCTTCATTTATCGGTTCGCCAACAGTTCCTAAAACCTTTAAGGAAGAAAAATCTTTGCCGGCTAAAGGTGCATCGCCAAAGCTCATTAAACTTCTTAATGCAGTTGGTGCAGTGTATAAAATATTTACTTTGTGTTTTTCAATAATATTCCAAAACCTGCCGGCATCGGGCCATGTGGGAATCCCTTCAAACATAAGGCTGGTAGCACCTGCAGACAATGGTCCGTATACAATGTAACTATGCCCAGTTATCCAGCCAATATCTGCTGTACAAAAATGCACATCTCCTTGGTTGTATTGAAACATATTTACAAAAGTATAAGTGGTCCAAACCATGTATCCTGCAACACTATGCACCACACCTTTTGGTTTGCCGGTGCTGCCCGATGTATATAAAATGAAGAGCGGGTCTTCTGCATCCATTGGTTCGGCAGCCCATGTGACGAGAGGAACAGCCCCTCCTAAATCCTCCCCTGAAGGGAGGACTTGAAACGCAGTGGCTCCACCTGCGACATCATTTTCTTGTGATGAGGACGTGCCTGCATCGTGCATGCCCGTTAGTTTTTGTTTTATT
>JBBRPX010000079.1:0-14345 GCA_038227505.1 Chitinophagales bacterium | reverse complement strand
TTTCAGTACAATTTTCGAACTTATTTATTATGGATTTAAAGCGGCTGGCAAATATTGTGGCTTAAATTGCTATGCAAACCATTCAAATGGTGAGTTGCATCAGCAAATGCTTAACAATGGCGAGTTTAGAGAAGACAATGCCTACTCTGCGGCGCTTGAATTTTTACCAACATAATTGCGTGGCTTATCAATGGCTGCATTAACGGCGGTAATATTTGCATCGCTTGCTGGCAAGGCAAATGGCATCGCCACTATTGTATTTTAGATATTTACAAGAAATATAATAAGCGGGAATCAACAGAAAAAAATCTGGTGGAAATGGCAATCGTTTGAATCATTTACCCCTTAATTATGCGTCAAGAGTTTCTTAATCTGAGTTTTGCTTTTATAATTTCATAATTAAGTATTCAAATGGATTTAAATTCTGGTTCACAAATAAATTTGCTTTTGTATGCTAAATATCAATGTTATCTTAAAATTAAAAATGATACAATTTAATTTATTAACGGTTCTTAGTATTTTTTTTGCAACACAATCCTTTTCACAAACTAAATTACCAGCAATTTTTAGCGACAATATGGTACTGCAACAGCAACAACAAGTTGCTGTTTGGGGAACTGATAATCCGCAAACAAAAATTTCTGTTTCCGCAAGCTGGGGAAAAAAGGCAATTGCAGTTACAGATGGCAACGGACATTGGAAACTTAAGTTGCAGACTCCTTCTGCCGGCGGCCCTTACACAGTAGTTATTAAAGGAAGCCAGGTAATAACATTAAAAAATGTACTATTAGGCGAAGTATGGTTTTGTTCGGGTCAATCCAATATGCAAATGCCTTTAAATGGCAATTACAACCAACCGGTAATCGGCAGCAATGAAGCGATTTTAAATTCCTCCAATGATAAAATAAGGATGTTTACACAACAACACATAGTAAGCTTATCTCCGTTATATGAAATGAAAGGTGATTGGAAATCGGCAAGCCCTGCCACCACAGGAAATTTTAGTGCTGTAGCATATTTTTTTGCAAAGAAATTGCAAGCATTGTTGGGTGTACCCGTTGGCTTGATACATACTTCGTGGGGTGCATCCTCAATTGAGAGTTGGATGGATAAGGAAACACTAACTGATTTTAAAAGCGTAGTCATACCTGATACAATTCCTAAAACAGCACCACAGACATCGCCAACTATAATGTATAATGCCATGTTGCATCCCTATGTTGGCTTTACCATAAAAGGGTTGATTTGGTACCAGGGAGAAGCAAACCGGGAAAATGCAAAGGATTATCAGTCATTATTCACGGCTATGATTGAATCATGGAGAAAGCAATGGTCACAGAATGATTTTCCTTTTTATTTTGTACAGATTGCACCTTTTGATTATCCGAAATTAAATGCTGGATTTCTTAGGGAGGCACAACTTAAAACAATGCAATCCGTAAAGAACACTGGTATGGCAGTTACAATGGACATTGGGGAACAAAAAGTTATTCATCCTTCACAAAAAGAAGCAGTGGGCAACCGGTTGGCCTATTGGGCTTTGTCAAAAGACTATAACATGCCGGGAATTTCTTTTAGCGGGCCTGTTTATAAGGAAATGAAAGTAACCAATAACGGCAGAATTAATTTGACATTTGATTACTGCGAACAAGGATTAACAAGTTTTGGCAAACCGCTTACTGATTTTGAAATAGCAGGCGAAGACAAAGTGTTTTATCCTGCTAATGCGGTCATCAATAATAAAGATAAGAATGCAGGTGGTATTACCGTTTGGAGTGACAGTGTAAAAATTCCGGTAAGTGTTCGCTATGCATTTAAAAATTGGGTGGAAGGGTGTTTGTTTAATAGCTATGGATTACCAGCTTCTTCTTTTAGAACAGATACCTGGGAGTAAAATATTTATACTGATTATAAACAATTAAAACACATCAAATCATAATGAAAACATTGCAAAATAATCATGAATAAAATAATATTTTTAAAGGGATTGTTCTTCATGCTTCTTCTGCAAAATGCCTTTTCACAAAATATCACTCCGTCCAGTTATCCAAATAAAACTCAGCAAATGCTTATTGATAGAGGATATGGCATGTTCATTCATTATGGTATAAATACGTTTGCAGACGTGGAATGGTCCGATGGTACTATATCTGTCGCGAAATATAACCCCACCAGTTTGGACTGCGACCAATGGGTTCGAGTAGCTAGAGATGCCGGATTTAGGTATGTTCTATTGACAACAAAACATCATGATGGCTTTTGTCTTTGGGATAGCAAATACACTGATTACGATGTTGCATCCTCTCCTGTTAAAACAGATATTGTTGCCGAAGTAGCCAAAGCATGCAAAAAGTATGGACTTAGTTTTGCAATATATTATTCTCTGTGGGATAGACACGAACCACTCTATAAGAATGAAGATCCCAAGCTATATGTGAATTATATGCTTAATCAATTGACTGAGCTATTAACAAACTACGGAAAAATATGCGAACTCTGGCTTGATGGCGGATGGAAAAGAAAACCAGAAGACTGGGGAATTGATACAATTTATAAGCTTGTTAAAAAATATCAACCATACTGTGCTGTAACCGTAAATCACACCATTGTATTACAGGAGGGTAAAAGAAATTTTGCTTTACCCGATTCTATGACAACAGATAACAAGTACTATTTTCAATATTTTCCCTGCGATTTTAGAATTTGGGATCCTAAAATTGCCAGCAAATTTGACAAAAAACAATACTTGCACAATGGGCAATCATATTACATGCCATTTGAACATACCATTTGCATTGGCAAACAATGGAATTGGTTTCAGAAATCTAAAGCAATGCCAGTACGCAGCATGGATGAACTCCAGGAATTGTTCTACTGGTGCACAGAAAATAAAAATACACTGGTACTCGATGTTCCGCCTGGACCTGAAGGCATCATAAGAGAACATGAGGTATACACAGTTGTAGAACTTGCAAAACGTTTAGGAATAAAAAGAAATAAGCCGTTACCCCAAAATGGCAAATTTATTTCAATGGGTAAACCTGTAACGGCATCAAGTGTTTATAAAAATGATGCAGCTACTTATGGTCCTCAAAACGCAATTGATGGCGGGATGCAAACGCGTTGGGCTGCTTCAGATACACTGGCTGAACTAATTGTTGAACTAAACCCAAAAGACAACTTTAATAAAATAAGTATTTTTGAATATCAGGATACTAAAAAGTTGAATGCAAATGATGAATTTTCTAATGAACGTATAAATCGTATTCAGTCTTTTAAGATTGACATATGGAAATCCAACAATTGGGAAACAATATTTTCTGATGATCATTCAATGGATGATTGTAAAGTTATTAAATTCCGAGCCTTTCACAACACTTCAAAAATTAGGTTTAGCGTATTAAAAGCCAAAGCACCACCGTCTATTTGGGAATTTAATGTAATTAATGCTCAACTAAAGTAGGCTTAGAATATAATGAAAAAGCATTAACCAGTTTTGGTAAATCCAGTACTGATTTTGAAGACGGTTGGGACAAAGTATTATATCCGGCTAATATTATAAATAGTAATGAGAAAACGGGTAACGGCTTCACTTGCTGTAGTGAAAGTTTTAAAAATCCAATAGGTGTATGCTACGCATTTAAAATTTGTGTAAAAAGTTGTTTGTTTAATACTTATGAGTTGCTAACTTCCTCTTTCAGAATAAACAATCGGTAAAAAAAATTACAAAAAGCGAAATGAATAAGATTCCTTCAATTATAATGCGACACAAATGAAATTTAAATACAGTTCAATAGTATTTCTGAATGTTTTAATGGTTCTTAATGTACAAAGTCAAATTTCAGCAAAAAAACCAAATATCATTTTCATATTAACAGATGATTTGGGATACGGCGATATTGGTGTGTTTTATCAAAACCTTCGACAAATTAATAATAACCGGTCAGAGCCCTGGTTTGTAACGCCTAATCTGGATCAAATGGCGAAAGAAGGTGTGCTGCTTACCGATCATTATTGTAGTGCACCTGTTTGTGCTCCTTCCCGTGCGTCTTTACTATCAGGTCTTAGCCAGGGGCAATCCAATGTAAGAGATAATCAATTTGATAAAGCATTGTCAGATGATTATACCCTGGGCAACGTATTGCAAAAGGCCGGTTACCACACAGCAGCTATTGGTAAATGGGGATTGCAGGGCGATGGTGACGGGCCTGATTGGCCTGCTCATCCTTTAAAGCGAGGGTTCGATTATTTTTTTGGTTACATTCATCATCGTGATGGTCATGAGCATTATCCAAAAGAAGCAATTTACAGCAACAAGGCAATTGTTTGGGAAAATTATATTGATGCTACTGCACCACTTGATAAATGTTATACCGGCGATTTATGGACAGCCGTAGCAAAAAAATGGATTACGGAGGAACAAAAAAAAACGCAACCTTTTTTTCTTTATCTGGCATACGATCTGCCTCATGCTGCATTGGAGTTACCAACAAACCCATACCCTGATGGTGGAGGCATTAATGGAGGAATTAAATGGACAGGCACACCCGGTAATATGATTAATACGGCAGATGGCATACCCGATTCATGGATAGATCCGTTATATAAAAATGCCACCTGGGATAATGATGCTGATTCACTTACACCCGAAAAACCATGGCCTGAAACTTATAAAAGGTACGCTACTATTGTTTCCCGGCTTGACAGATATGTTGGAGATTTGCTGGCTTTATTAAAAGATCTGAAAATTGATCAAAACACTATGGTTGTTTTTACTTCTGACAATGGTCCATCCAATGAATCATATTTACCAAAAAACCAGGTGCCAAATAACCCCGATTTCTTTAACAGCTTTGGTCCGTTTGACGGAATTAAACGGGATGTTTGGGAAGGTGGCGTTCGTGTGCCTGCATTGGTAATATGGCCAGGAAAATTTACTGCCGGCAACACTATAACAGCGCCTTCTGCATTTTATGATTGGTTACCCACACTTGCAGAAGCAGCAGGTTTACCGGCTCCGGCTTTTAGTGACGGACAAACAATATTGCCTTTGCTAACCGGGCAGAAAAAAAATGAAAACAGAAAAGTTTACATCGAATATTTTGAAGGAGGTAAAACGCCTGGTTATAGTGATTTTGACAGCTCTCATCGAAAAAGAGTTAGAAACCAAATGCAGATGCTTCGTATTAATGACACCTTGGCCATTAGGTATAACATACAAGATGCATCAAATAATTTTGAAATCTATCAAATCAATAAGGATCCTCAACAAAAAAATAACCTGGCGTTATCAGTTGACAAAACGCAACAACAGCAATTTTTTAAAAATAAAGTTTTGCAGTTGCGACTTGCTGATACTTCCGCAAAAAGACCATACGATACTTCTTGTATCGCCTCAGATATAAAATTAAAATATTTTAAGAAAGGGATTAATTGGAAATTCTTCAAAGGAAATTATTTGTGGATTCCGGATGTTGTAAATTTACAACCCCACTTAAGCGGAAACATTTTGAAACTATCAGAAGTAAAATTAAAAAATAAAGACGAAGGAATTATTTATTACGAAGGCTTTTTTAATGCAAAAACGGAAGGTGAATACGAATTTAACTTAAGTACAGGCCTCCCTTTGATAATGAAGATGTATGAAATAAATATTTTCAACCAGGATTTTTCATTTAAAAAAGGAAAGACTTATCATACAACTATTTATCTTAAAAAAGGGTTGCATCCATTCCGGGTTTATGCCAGGAAGATGCAGGGAGAAAAACCACTATTTTCAATTTTTTATAGAAGTCCGGGCTTAAAACCGACCGTGCCCTTTATTGGTTATTCAAATGAGAATTGAGCAGGAAGCCACAGCAAATAATAGTTTAAAGTTCAAGGCGCTCAATAATTCATTTGAATACAATGCCCCCCATTTTTGACATTTCTCTCTAGTATTTTTTAAACAGTTACACTTAGCTTTAATAACTTAATTATTCGGAATTGCGTTTTTTATTTATGAAGCCTGCCATTGGTTTAGGTTTTAGTATTTTATTTAAAAAACGTAATTGCCAAAAAAATAGGTAAGAATTTTTAAATAATAGTTGAAATGAAAATCCGCAAAATATTTTTCTTTTTACTTTTTGCTAATCTGAACTTTTCAGTAAAAGCAACAAATTATTATATCAACACGGCCTTAGGCATCGATACAAATGAAGGAACTGATAAAACTCAATCCTGGAAAACGATATCTCCATTAATAAATATTCAATTAAAACCTAGCGATTCCATTTTGTTTGCCACAGGACAAAAATTCGTTGGTATGTTATCAGTAATCAACGTCAAAGGCCTTGCTCAACATCCGGTTGTAATATGCAGTTATTCATACAAAGGCAACACAGCAAAGCCTGTATTGGATGCGGGGCAGCAACTTAATGCGATATTGATTCAAAATACTTCGTTTATAAAAGTAGAGGATATCGAAATAACAGCAGTAATACCTTATCAAAAAATGGGAGAATCAAAAAATGAAACAATGCGTTGTGGAATTTTAGTTGAGGTAACAAAGGACGAAGCTTTTGAAGATATTAGACTTAATAATATTACAGTGCATGATATATATTACAACAGCTCTGGATTTACCCGGTCTGCTACAGAAACAAAATCGGCAAATGGAACCCAGAGCTATGGTTGGGGTATTCGTTTTATCAACAATACAAAAAATGGTCAGTTAAAATATGTGCAGGTTTTGAATGCTGAAATTTTTAATGTAAGCCATACGGGATTAAAATTTACATGCAGAACAGATGCTATCAAAAAAGTAGAAGTTGCGAATTGTAAAATTTATCAAACCGGGGGTCCTGGTATACAGCTTTCAGGTGTAACTGACGGACATATTCATCACAATACAATTGATCATTCCGGGTCAACTAACGACAGCCGTAACTGGGCACGGGGCAGTGGATTATGGACATGGGGATGCAGCAACATACTTATTGAAAACAATCGTTTTGAAAATGCCAATGGGCCTGGCGACTCCGCCGGTGTTCATATTGATTTCAATTGCAGCGATGTAGTGGTGCAATATAATATCAGTGCAAATAACGCCGGAGGCTTTTGTGAAATTCTGGGAAACAACTACAATTGTGCTTACCGGTACAACATCAGTATAAACGATGGCTTTAGAGAGAAAGGTATTAATGGCGCTTTTCAGGAAGGGAAAATTTTCTGGCTCAGCGGATACCAGGGTAACGAAAAGAAAAAAGCCGGGCCTTACAATAGTTATTTCTACAATAACACGATTTATGTGTCAGGTAATATTGTTCCAAAAATAGCAGTGAGCAGCAGTGCCAGTGGAATTTTTATTGCTAATAATATTTTTTATTTTGAAAAAGCTGCTAAAATAGTTGTCGGTGATCAGAAAAAGAAAGAAGTAGAAACAGATTCTGTGGTTAATGTAATATTTATGAATAACCTGTTTTTACAACCCGATAGTTGGCCATCTGATATATCGATACAAGATGCATTTCCCATTTTTGGTGATCCTGGTTTTACAAATAAAGCTGGTTTACAAATGAATGATTATCTGCCAACCAACAAAAAAATGATAATTAATAAGGGAGTAACGATTAAGCCAATACCTAATGACAGTATTGGTTTACGAATTGGTTTGAAAGTAGCGCATGACATTCTGGGAAATCCAATTAAAGGACAGCCGGATTTAGGTGCAATTGAATTGAATTAAATAACCTGAACATAAACTCAAAAAACTACATGACGAAACAACAGTATTTTAAAACCGGTGTGAGGCTATTTATTTTATCTGTTGTTGTAACTGCACTTGCTTTTACAATAAAAGCAAAAAAGAAAGTAGTAAAAAAGGAGAATAGGCCTAATGTTATTATCATTCTTACTGATGACCAGGGTTATGGCGATGTAGGCTTTAATGGCTGTACAGATATTCCCACACCTAATATTGACCGCATTGCCAAAAATGGGGTGCTGTTTAGAAACGCTTACGTTAGTTATTCTGTTTGTGCACCAAGCAGGGCTGGTCTTTTAACAGGTCGTTACCAGGATAGGTTTGGTTATAGCCGCAATCCATTGTACAGGCCTTTTGATCCACAAATTGGTGTTTCGCTTAATGAACAAATGTTGCCTGATCTGTTGCAAAAATCCGGTTACAACACAATGGCAATTGGCAAATGGCATCTGGGTGTACATGAGCAATTCCGTCCATTAAAACGGGGCTTTAATGAATTTTTTGGATTTTATGGTGGCGGACATCGTTATTTTCCTGAAGAATATACAATCAATAATCCCGATAGCGCTAAAAATGAAGCGCAGAGTTATCGCACCAAATTAATCAGGAATAAAACAGCTGTAGAAGATACTGAATATATTACCGATGCTTTTTCAAGGGAAGCAGTTTCATATATTGAACGGAATAAATCACAACCTTTCTTTCTTTATCTGGCATACAACGCCCCACATGCACCATTGCAGGCTACAGAAAAATATCTGCAACGGTTTAACCAAATAAAAGATACTAAAAGAAGAACCTATGCCGCTATGGTAAGTGCAGTAGATGATGGAGTAGGTTTAGTATTAAATAAACTGGAGCAACTGAATATTGCAGAGAATACCATTGTTATTTTTCTTTCAGATAATGGTGGCCCCGAAAAAGATAATGCAAGCGATAACGGTGTACTCAGGGGTGGAAAAGGTAGTTTGTTTGAAGGTGGAATAAGAGTGCCCTTTGCCATACAATGGCCCCGAGAAATACAGCCAAATACAGAGTACAAACAATCTATTATTTCGTTAGATATTTTTGCAACAATTGCAGCTAATATAACTGGTGCAGCATTACCAAAGAATCAATTAGACGGAGTAAACCTTTTACCTTATTTAAAAGGAATAAAAAATGGATCACCACATGAGTTTCTTTTCTGGCGGCAATATGATCAAAAAAACTATGCGGTTGTTCACCAGTCGGGATTGAAAGAATTGATACTTAAAGACACAAACGTTAGTGTCTATAATCTCAAAACAGATATTGGCGAAGAAATCAATGTGGCAGATAAAAATATTCAGTTACTGAAACGTATGGAGCAGGAAAGAAAGAAGTGGGCGGCAAATACCATTGCACCTGTTTTTTACGGGTTGCTTCAGGAGGAAGAGTATAACAAAGAATCGAACTTAAAACAGAAAAATTAAGAAATTATTTTCGATGAACATAAAGCATAAATTTAATGTATTGATTTTAGTAGGTATCGTACTTAGCATTAGTAGTGCTGTTGTATCTAAAAGCTCGTTTAAGAAAACTCCTGCTTCTGCAAAACCTAATATCATCATCATTCTGGTAGATGATGCTGGCTATGCCGATTTTGGCTTTATGGGCTGTAAAGATTTGCAAACGCCCAATATTGATAAACTGGCCGCACAATCAGTACGTTTTACAGATGGCCATGTGTCGGCTACTGTTTGCAGTCCTTCAAGAGCCGGGCTGTTAACCGGTAAATACCAGCAACGGTTTGGTTATGAGTGTAATGAAGGAGACGGATACACAGGCATGGATACGCTGCAAACTATGCTGCCCAAAATGTTGCTGCAGCAAGGTTATGCAACGGCTGCTTTTGGTAAATGGCATCTAGGTTTTGAGGCGGGCCAAAAACCATTAGATAAAAGCTTTCAATATTATTTTGGATTTTTAAGCGGGGGCAGAAGTTATTTTTACCGGCCTGATAAGGATGATAGCAAGAATGCAAAAACAGCCCTCCTGGAAAATAATCAGCAGGTTAAATTTGATGGATACCTTACCGATGTTCTTGGGGATAAAGCAGTTGATTATATCAGACAAAACAGCCAGCATCCTTTTTTTATGTATTGGGCTCCTAACGCAGTACATACACCAATGGAAGCAAAAAAAGAAGATCTTGAAAAATTTGCCGGTCACCCGCGGCAAAAATTAGCAGCTATGACTTTTTCGCTGGACAGATCTATCGGTAAGATTATAGATGAATTAAAAAAGCAAGGCTTATTTGAGAATACATTGATTTTCTTTTTGAGTGATAATGGTGGGGCTCACAATAATCAATCAAGCAATTTACCATTAAAGGGTTTTAAAGGTAATAAATTTGAAGGCGGGCACAGGGTTCCGTTTTTTATAAGCTGGCCAGAAAAAATATCGAAGGGAAAAACATTCCAGGGCCTTAGTTCATCGCTGGATATTTTTCCAACAGCTATTGCTGCTGCAGGCATGATAGAGAATTCAACTTACGGCCTTGATGGTATTAACCTGCTACCCTTTCTGGATGGCATAAAAAATGGAAATCCTCATGAGCAATTAGCGTGGAGAAAAGATGCGGCTGCTGCGATAAGATTTAATCAGTATAAATTAATACGGGTAAGAGGTTTGGGAGACCGGTTATATGACATAAGCAAAGATTTAGGCGAAACAAAAGATTTACAATTTATAAAACCGGAAATGTACTCTTTACTGAAACAAAAACTCCAATACTGGGAAAAGGATAAAATGAAACCACTTTGGACCGAAGGTGCTGTTTGGGATACCATTACCCTCATGATTCATGATGATTTGATGAATAACCGAAAAGTAAGAGTTCGTAATCCGGAGGAATTAAAAAAATTCCGTTCAATAAAATAAAAAATTATTTCGCTTGTAAATAAACTGATCCTTATGTGTAAAGAACACAAAACAGACAATGTTAAAAATAAGCATGAAGGCCTTAACTTGAAAATTATACTTATATATATATTGTTGGTCATTTTATTTATATCGCTAATTATATTAATATAGGCAGGTTTTTTCAAAAGTCAGTAAATTCATTTCATTATCATGGAATTCAGCTAAATTGTAATGGATGTTACAGAACTAATTTAGAAAGCTTTGATGCGCGGGTTTAAAAAATATTTTTGCTTGCTATTGTTACTTGCTGCTGTTTATATAAGCTTTGCACAGCAAACCCAATCTTTTATAAATATTTCCGACGAATTGGTTAACAATGAAGTGACCTCAATCATTCAGGATAAAAAAGGATTTATCTGGTTTGGCACGAGGGGAGGTTTGCAAAGATTTGACGGTTATGAAATGAAGCTCCTGAAAAATGACTTTCAAATAGGGAACAACCTGTTAAGTCAATCAATTGAAGTGCTTCAAAATGGTAACGGGAACGATATTTGGATTGGAACTAAATCGGGAGGTTTAAGCCGTTACGATTTTAAAACCGGTGCCATTTCGAATTACATCAATAACAATCAGCAGGCAACCAATTTTAATGCTGACTATATACTTTCGCTGCTTGATACCGATAGTGAAAAATTATTCATCGGCACCTGGAAAGGATTTCAATATCTTAATAAAAAAACAAAGCAATTTGTAATTCTAAACAGCAGTTGGAAAACATTTGATATTCAACCCGATGGTAATAATGGCTATTGGCTGGCAACAAGCAGTGGTTTACGGCACTTAAACCCGCTTTTGATCAATGATGTCTCTTATAATTTTGGGATACAGGATATTAACATTACATCTATTGTAGAAGACAAGGAAACTAAGTGTTTATGGCTGGGTACCTGGGAGCAGGGAATGTTTCAATTTAACACCGCCACAAAAGAATTTAAAAATTTCAGGTATAAAAAAGGAGATAGCTCATCACTTAGTTCCAATAACACCTACCGGATTTTACTTGATTCAAAAGGCACGTTATGGGTTGGAACCTGGGGAGGTGGGTTAAACAAATTTGACAGGAAGACAGGCTCGTTTGAAAAAATACCTTTAAATATTCCCGGGCTTTATACAAACGACAACCAAATTATCCTTACTATTCAGGAAGATCCTTCAGGCCTGTTATGGGTAGGCACAGATGGTGCCGGTGTTTTTAAATTTGATCTTAACCAAAAAAAGTTTGCAAATATTGGTTACATAAATAAAACTAACTCAATTTTAGGCAGTACACATGTGCTGGCTGTTTTTGTAGATCAGTTTAACAAACTCTGGCTGGGAACTAAAGGAGGTGGAATTCAATATGCTGCCGATTGGGAAAAATTTACCAAGCTATCCATCAATGTTAAGAAATATAAAAACACTCCTTCCGCATCACCCGAAAGCAGGTCATTCTTAGCATTAGGCGATTACCTTTGGGCGGGCACGGATAAAGGGCTTATACGCATTTTAAACAAAAGATCAGGTGTTGGAGGTTACAATATTTTTATTCCCGATAAAAAAAATCCAGCATCTTTAAGCGGATTAAAAATTAATGCACTGGCTAAAGATTCTTCCGGTAAACTATGGATTGGTACACAGGAAAACGGCCTTAGTTGTATTACAGAGTTTGATAAAAATAACCAGCCAATATTTAAAAATTATTTACCTGCTTTTGGTGTTATTGGTGCTTTGCAAAATGAAAGAATCAGTTGTTTACTTGTTGATACAAAAAAGCGGCTTTGGGTTGGAACTTATAAAGGTCTGCATCTGTATCAGCCCTCTACAGATCAGTTTCAGGCATTTATTCAAACAGCAGAAATAAAAAACAGTATCAGCAACAATACTATTCTTTGTCTTGCCGAAGATAAATCTGGAAATATTTGGGCAGGCACACAATATGGGTTAAATAAAATTTCGGGTATTGAGGGCGACAAATTAAATGTTACAAGTTATACAACTAAAGAAGGGCTTCCAAGCGATTACATTCATTCCGTTATTCCCGACAGCGCAGGTAATATATGGGCAAGCACAAATAAGGGTATCATCAGGTTCAGTCTTAAAAATAATACCATTGTAGTATTTGACAAAAGAGATGGAGTTCAATCATTGGTATTTTCAGAAAACGCATCCTTTAAAGATGGCAAGGGGCACTTCTTTTTTGGAGGACTGGAAGGGCTTACCTACTTTATACCCGATGATATTAAAATCAACAGGTTTTCTCCTCCAATTTATTTTACCAACTTAAAGATCAACAATAATATTTATGAATTTGGAAAAGAAAAAATGGAAAACTCCATACTGGAAAAACCATTTTATGAAACTGAAAGTATAACCCTCGGCCATAAAGAAAATATCATTTCGATAGAGTTTGCAGCATTGGATTATCATGCACCTGATAAAAACGAGTACATGTATAAGCTGGAGGGATTTAATAAAGACTGGGTATATGCAGGCAATAGCCGCCTGGTGTCTTTTACAAATCTGAAACCAGGAACGTATTACTTAAAAATTAAAGCCACCAACAGTGATAAAATATGGAATCCGGTACCACATGAGCTAAAAATAAATATACTACCGCCACCATGGAAAACCTGGTGGGCCTATACTATTTATATCGCTGTTTTTATTTTTCTGCTTTGGTTAACACGTTATTTTGGTTTACGCCAGGAAGCATTAAAAAATCAATTGATAGTTGCTAAACTTGGCAGGCAGCAAGAAAAAAAATTAGCTACTTTTAAAGAGCGCTTGTTTACTAATATCTCTCATGAATTCCGCACACCATTAACACTTATTTTAGGACCAGTAGATGATTTGCTGAACAGAAAAAAACTGGAAATGCCTGTAGAAAAAAGTCTTAAAATGGTTCAAAAGCAATCCAAACGAATGCTTCGGATGGTTAATCAGTTGCTTGACTTTCAAAAAGCAGAAGCAGGTAGTTTAAAGCTTACCCTGCAACCGGGAGAAATAGTTTCGTTTTGCTATGATATATTTACACTATTTGCGGACGAAGCCCAACGAAGAAATATTGCATACACTTTTGAATCGGAAGAAAAATATATTTCGTTCTCGTTTGATCAGAATAAACTGGAGATTATAGTTTTTAACATGTTGTCAAATGCATTTAAATTCTCACCAGATGGTGAAAGTATTTGTGTTAAGGTCAAAAAAAATAAAGATCAGTTTTGCGAAATCTCTGTGCAGGATACCGGCAGGGGCATACCTGCAAATGAAATGACCCGGATTTTTGACAGGTTTTACCGGGGAAAAGAAGAGGATGCAACTACAATTTCCGGTACAGGTATCGGGCTTTCGTTTGTAAAAGAGCTTACAGAATTACATGGTGGAACTATCAAAGCACATAGTAACGGTATTAAGGGCAGCACATTTACGGTTACTTTGCCCCCGGCAGCCGTTTCAGAAACAGTATTGTATATTTCAGGTGAATCGATATTTAATTCAATTCAAAAGCCAGAAACAATTTTAAATTCAACAGACATGCAGGAAAAAAATGAGCAGCTCAATCCAGAGCAGGATCAACCCATTATTCTTGTGGTTGAAGATGAAGCTGATATACAGCAGTACATCAATGACATTTTATCTCCATCCTTTAAAGTAATTACCGCTTCCAATGGTAAAG
>JBBRPX010000078.1:0-14371 GCA_038227505.1 Chitinophagales bacterium | reverse complement strand
TGATAACAGGATATTTTTTTGAAGGATCAAGGTTGGAAGGCTGGTACATGAAACCGTACAGATCAAACCCATTTGCGGCAGATTTTACACTAAAAGGTATCGGCGCCTTCCAACCGGAAGCTACAAGCCTGCTGATGTCTGCCGTTTCTAAAGTTGCAATTAATTTGCCATTTAAATCTCTTAGCACAGCAACGTTTGGCTTATCAATGGTGGAGTAATTATCTACAAAATAAGTTTCATCATCAGAAAAACTTAGAGAGTGGTCAGCATCTTCCGGCGTAAGTAACACCAAATTCTTTCCACTAAAATCTACCTTATAAAAATGTTTAAAATATGGATTGCGTCCAGCTTCTTTTCCCCTCCCTTCAAAATATAACACCCGCTTTTTCTCATCTACTTTCAGCAGTCGTGTTACCACATAATTGCCTTGCGTTATTCTGTTTTTTAATTTACCGGTAGTAATATCATATAAATATAAATGCCCCCAATTGTCTTTTTCAGAATACCAGATGAACTCGTTTGAAGCAGGTAAATATCGCCAGTTTGCAGAACCTTGTCCAGATTCATATTGCGTGGCAACTGTTTCTTTGTAAATCTCTGTAACATCGCCTGTGCGTGCATCTGCAATGCGCAGCGTGGCAGATTTATGATCTCTTGGC
The DNA here is from genome assembly GCA_038227505.1 of Chitinophagales bacterium. Lineage (GTDB taxonomy): Bacteria > Bacteroidota > Bacteroidia > Chitinophagales > Chitinophagaceae > Ferruginibacter. The sequence continues at coordinate 13,712 of JBBRPX010000078.1, read as the reverse complement.
GTAGATACAAACGCCAGTTTACTGCCATCTGCACTCCAGTCATTATCATCAAAAGAACCGCTGCAACTTATATCATCACAAAGTGTGCTGCGGTGATCGTCAGCTGCTGTTTTTAATTTCACTACTGAGCCATTTGTTACATCAATAATAACCCGGTGTATTTTTTGAACAGCAGAATCGCCAGGTAGTGGATATTTCCATTGTGTTAAAACCGGTGCACCAACGGTTGTTTTAATCAGATAAAAATCTTTTACATATCGCTGGTCAAGAATAAATGTTGAAATCTTTTTAGAATCGGGTGACCAAATTAAAATGGCCGCATCGCTGTGTGTCCACCCTGCATTATCTGTTGCATAACCAAAATCTTTTACACCATCTGAAGTTAAAGCTGTTTCTGTTTTTGTTGTAAGATCCCTTAACCAAAGATTCCAGTTTTTAATGTAGGCTGCCTTCGTGCCATCCGGCGAAAGCACTTCATTATATTTTACTGAGGGTGTAACCGGGGCTTTAAATTCAGGCAGAATACCATCTTTGGTAGCAGCCGTTTTTTTCGCACCCGTTTTTGCATTTACCAAAACATACTCTACGCCTGTAGCAGTAGAAACCCGATACCAAAAATTACCATCCGGCAACCATTGTGGCGATACGCCACCACGGTCTATTAATTTACTCAAATTGCCGCCTAAGCTATTTACGGCTTTTGTATAATCTTCTGCAGTAAAAACTTTTTGCGCAAAGGTTGTATTGCTTAAAAAACAAACAAGCGCAATGGCGTAAAGGTATTTTTTCATACTTAAAATTGTTGTTGTGAAAGGGAGTTGTAAACTTAGGTTTTTTTGTGGAAAATAATTCTAGGAAATGGTTAAGTGGTTGCATTCTAATTTCACGTACATCTCCTGGTTTACTTGTTATTTAATGCTTCTTACGCCACGAAGCATTTTATAAAAATAAAATACTGATTAATTTTTAAATACTTTTTGGGGCTCTCAACAGCAAAACTTTATTCACCATTTGTTCCGGCTGTATGTAGTAGTGCCGCCACAACCCTTTTTATATTTAAATGTTTATAATGGCAGCAGCTACTACTGCCCATCCGGCAGCCTTTGGTCGATATATCATTTTTCATCTTTTATTATGGAGTAGATTATTATCGGAGGTTGAGTGGTGTGAAGCAATATGAGAAAGAATAAATAAATTTGGCAAAATGATAGCATTATTACTACCTTTATTTTATTATTAAAAAGCAAGATATTTGATTGTCAGCGGCATGATTTACACTTAAACTAACAAATGAAAAGCTCAGAATTTCATAGGCTTGTTAAGAGAAACGGTTGGATCTTTATTAAAGCAGAAGGCAGTCATTATATTTATGAGAAAAGTGGGCAAAAATATCCGGTGCCTTTTCATGGAGCCAAAGAACTAGGTAAAGGTTTAGAAAACAAAATGAAAAAAGAAATGAAACTTAAATAATTTCTAATGAAAAATACTAAAAAAACCACAACGCAAGAACCTGTTAAGTTTGCGGTTGTTAGAAGAAAAAAAGTAAAAATAACCATAGAAAAAAGTGTTGATTCTTTTAGTGCTTATGCAGAAAATGTAGCAGGCATTTATGGGCAGGGTGATACTGTGGAAGAAGCCAAACAATCTGCCATTGAAGGATTAGAATTATTGAAGAAGTACAATGAAAAAATACCAACCATTTTAAAAGGCGAATACGAAATCGTTTTTAAGTTCGATGCAGAAAGTTTTTTAAATTTCTACAAAAAAATATTTACCAATGCTGCTTTAGAACGCATGACGGGCATTAACCAAAAACAATTTCAACACTACGCATCGGGCTTAAAAAAGCCACGCCTCGCACAAATAAAAAAAATAGAAACCGCCATGCATAATTTAGGCAACGAACTAATTGCGGTAGAATTGTAGTGGGCACAATAATTTTATTTCATTATATTTTTTTGCAGGAAGCCTTTGTGCGAAATATTTTCTAAACTTAATTATGGAGGAGATTTTAGCGAACGTCGTGTAGTGACACGCAATGAGGCGAAGGAGTTTTTATCAATAGGACTTTACTTTCGTGTGCCACGAACGCAGGCGTGGGCAAAACTTTATACAGCATTTATTCCGGCTGTTGGTAGTAGTGCCGCTATAAAATTTATTATACTTTAATGTCCATTTTTGCGGCAACTACTACTGCCCATCCTGCAGCCCTTGGTCGATGAATCTTTTTTCAACTTTTATTGAGGAGTAGATATTAGCGGAGGTTGTGAGTGAAAAGCAAAGAGGCGAAAGAGTTAAAGATAAAATATTTGCAGACTATAGATAGCAACGAAAAACTTTTAGACCATACGGTTGAAGCCAACGAGATGGTTTCTATTGGCCAATACCAAACAGGGAGATATGGGGCAATGTATCTCTATTCACTTGTCAATATGAATTAAACATTACCGTTTGTGGTCATAAATTTTTTAATCTTCTAGAATATTTACCCCGAAATGTTCCTTAATTGCTCTTGGAAAAGAAACTTGACAAGGGTTTGCATTCAGTAAGGTGCTAAAAAAAGTTTTTGCATCATCGCCGAACGCCTTTATTTCCTCGCTTTTTCTTGCGACATATCTTTTTCTCTCATCCGCTAAAGCGGCATCATCTAACTTTAGCAATCTAATTAGATTTTTCGCTTCAATATCTTCATTAGAATTTGCAAAGTAATCACCATTATCGTAAATAATTCGATCCTCAAAATCTGAAGCAGTTGGATGAAGTACTGGCTGAAATTTTTCCCATTTTGCACTTTTCTCTTTATTCCAAAGGTGTTTTACTAAAAACCAATTCTCATAATTATCGTTTACAGTGCCTTTAAGTGTAGGATTAAAATGATCAATATCTTCCGCATCTGTCCGGGTGAGACATTCGTCTGTGTAGGCGCAAAATTTTTTTTGTTCAACAGAAAGTATATTGGCAATCTTTTTATTATTGGCAGAATTACCTTGTATGTATTTTAATTCCTGCTTTAAAATTTCAGAATCAGCTTTCTTGATCACTCGCCTCATTAAAATTTATATTTATCACCGAGCTCGGCTAATTCAACAATTAATTCTTTCTTTTTTGAGGGTTCTGTTTCCTTAGCTACTTTTCTTTTCAGTTCTCTATAATCACTATATGCTTTTTTGCCAAAGTCGTTGTAATAATCTACATTAAAATCGTTTGTTAGCATGTCATTTGGATCGTCACCAATAGGGGACTCGCCTTGCCTAACTGCCACTTCGCCTTTGGCATTAAAATATAAAATAAATCTTTCGTAAGGTTCAAAAGAAGCGGCTATAAATGGAGAATGGGTTGCAACGATAAATTGGGCATTTGGAGCAAGATTCTGATAATGAGTCATTAAATCTATTTGCATATCAGGGAACAATGATCTTTCGGGCTCATCCAATAATATCATCGAATCATCGGTATCTAACTCAAATAAGGGAAACATTGAAAGTAATAATCCTTTTGTTCCTGTACCTAAGGATGAAATAGGAATCACTTCATCTCTAGTTTTTAATTTGATTGGAATTAAATATTCGGTATTTATTAAGTCAACCTCTAAATTTAACCTATCTAAGATTGGATTAAATTTTTTCGCAAAAGATTCTAATATATTTTCGTTATCCTTTGACCAGATTTTGTACTGATTATTTAATTTTTCTAAGTTGCCAATAGTTCCAGTGTTAATTAATTCAGAAGCCATTTGCGTAAAGCGTTTCCTGTAATCTAATATTTTCTTTAGCAGAATAAACCAAAGTTCCTGATCCTTATTTTGTGAAAATTCATAAAAATAATTGTCAAGAATAAAATTTTCGTCTAATCTACCATGTTTGTCTATGGACCATTCTCCAATTAAATCTAGGGGATTTTTGTTAAATATATTGACACTCTCCCTTGAAATAATTTCTGTAGTAAGATATAACAATCTCAACCTGTGAAGAGTAATATTCGAAATCGATCCTCCTCCAGATCTTGTCGTATAGTGATAAACAATATCATTTTTCGTGATTTTATTTTCCTCCAATTTTAAATACTCTTTGTCAGATAAAAATTCGATATGACCTTTAAATCCAAGCGGGTAATGATTAAATATCTCACGTTCATTTACTAATTCAATTTTGGCTAAGTTGGAAAGACTGTCTTTAATAAGTTCAAGTAAACCGGTCTTCCCAGTAGCGCTTTGCCCAATGATACAAATTTTATCCAAAGGTTTTCCTGCTTTGAAATGCGCTTCAGGATAGGTAAATTCAAAATTTACATTTTGCAAGTGCCTAAAAGAATCTATATGTAAACTTTTTACTTTCATATTTTAGAATTACACAAATATAATAATTTTGAAGACGAGTGAATGATGACACACCTATTTAAAAACATTAAGGCTAAATTCTTTTTAATTTGACAATTCAGGTAAAATCATTATTCTAGTAATTGATCGCCACACAACGTTTGCTATAATCTTTTTTAAAATAAATATAATCATCATATTGTCCTCCGCCACAATAAATTTTGAAAAAGTTTCTCCCGCAGAAGGCGTGGCGGACAGCAGTGGAAATCCTTTTTGCTGTCTTTGAGCAAAAAGATGTTAACGAATAGCCTCCTAGACCCAATGTATATATCCCTTCTATATTTGTGAACAATAAATATCATGCTTTGCCGCACGGATAGCAATATAAAATACATTCATCGCATTCCTGTTAGTAAAAAAATAAAAGCTAAATTGTTTAGCAAGTAAACCAATAATAGGCTAACTTTATTTAGCTACGATAACAGCATTTAATAATGAGTAACATAAAATTATTTGAAAGTAAAAAAGTTCGTTCCGCCTACAATGAAAGAGAGCAAAAATGGTATTTCAGCATCATTGATGTAATTGAAATATTGGTTCAGAACAATAGAGCAAGAAAATATTGGAGCGACCTAAAAGTGAGGCTAACGAAAGAAGGTGCTGAGTTGTCCGAAAAAATCGGACAACTGAAAATGGAAGCTTCGGACGGTAAATTTTACAATACAGACGTAGCTGATACTGAAACATTGATGCGCATCATTCAATCTATTCCATCGCCGAAAGCAGAACCCTTTAAACAATGGTTAGCAAAAGTTGGTTATGAGAGAATGCAGGAAATACAAGATCCAGAAATGGGCTTGGATAGAGCAAGGGAAAATTGGCAAAAATTGGGCAGAAGCGAAAAATGGATTCAGCAACGCATGACGGACCAAGATAACCGCAATAAACTTACAGATTGCTGAAAAGAAAGCGATGTAGAAAAAGGAAATGAATTTGCTTTTCTAACCAATATTATTCACCAGGAATGGACGGGAATAACCGTAAAAGTCACCAAGATTTAAAGGGCTAGAAATCTCAAAACCTGAGAGAGCACATGAGTGAAGCAGAATTAATTTTTACTGCACTTGCAGAACTTTCAACAAGGCAAATAACTGAAGCAGAAAAAGCAATAGGATTAAATGAAAATGCCAAAGCAGGAAAAAAAGGTGGTGCTGTAGCAAAAAATGCAAGGAAAGAATTAGAAGCAAAAACCGGTAAAAGTGGAGTAACAGGAGAGAACTTTTTACCGCCTGCAAAGGATAAAAAGAAATTGAAATAAAATGAAAGCAAACAATTCCCTCGAGGCTGATATGAGGCATGGCCTCATTGCGACAGCTTTCTGTGCGGCTATTTTAAATAGTGTTTGCAAATAACTTAAAACAGCATATTTTACTTTAATAACTCAGCGCTCCCATACAAATGGTTGTATCGCTCACAATGAATAAGTACAAATTTATATTTGGTAAAATCTGGGGTGCCACTTATTTCATAAACTTGGTTACCATTTGTTGATTTTAAATCGCCTAACGAAATAAAACCAGATGGAGTAGATGCCGTAGAAAGATAAACTTTTAGGTCAGGACCATTACTGGTGCTGAAGTTTTCTAATTTGAGCATGTACTTGTCATTGGTAAGATAAATTTTTGCCAAGCCACTAACGCTTTGCCCACCAACTCCACTAAACGTTCCGGTAAATTTCAAACTGCCATCTACACTTATCATTTCATCTAATTTTTGTGTAGAAGCTTTACTGCAACTATACAAGATGGGCATTATTCCAAAAAGGCAGATTAAAATAGTTTTTACTCGCATCGTATTTTGTTTATATAAACAGTTAGTCGGTAGATTTTAAAAAACCTTACAACAAAGCAAAAGAATTTTTTAAAAAATTGATTAACCATCAATAAGCAGTAAAACCAATAGCGATGTGTAACTGATTAATTTTATTTTGCACTTAGTAAATTGAATAGCCAACCCCAAAAGGTTTTTGCCTACTCAAATTTTGTAATTGCTTTGTTGTTACCTTATTATTTTTTAATGTGCTTTAAGTATTTTATCTAATTGATTAAGCTCTTTTGCCAATTCATCTTTCAATTCTTTAAATACAGTATAAGAACCAGCCGTAGGTTTAGATTCGCCCGACTCAACCACTCTTTGTAATGACGCTAATTTGTTATTTAATTTGATAGGAAAATTTAAAGGATCCTGAGAGCTTTGATTTTTTACCTGGTATAAATTTTCTTCAATGATAGAAAGCTGGTCAATAAATAATTTATCCTTTTCGGTACTATTTGTTTTAGATAATTTTTCTTTAATAGCCCTGATTTTAATGACCGCTTCATTTGCTTTTGAAACTTCATTTTTAATTTGCATGGCAAGATTAAATTTTTCTATAAGATCTGCATTTGTTACATCTTTAATCCTAGGATCTAATTTAATTTCAAAAGGCTGGATGGATGTTTTGCCGGCAGAAGTTAATCGTACCTGATAGATTCCGGGAACAGCAAGTGGGCCATTGTATTTATTTGCTCCCCACAATATCATTCCAGCAAAGGATGTTGCAGGGGGGTATTTTAAATCCCATTCAAATTTATTATACCCTTTTTTTATTGTAGGAGGTGCAGGCTTTTTGTCATCTTCATCTTCTTCAGCAGTGCTGTCTTTGATCGCTTTCTTTGCTTCTCCAATAAAAGTTTGAATAACCTTATTTTGTTTGTCAAGTATTTCAATTTTTACATCGGCATTTTCTCTTTCTAAATAATATTGAAAAACTGCTTTCTGCACATTTCTCACAGCGTAATAAGGCTTGAATAAATGAACAGAATCTTTGGAGGTTTGAAATTGATAATCTCTTACAGGAGCAATATCATCTAAAATATAAATAGACCGTCCATGTGTTCCTATCACTATATCTTTTTCAGTTACCGCCAAATCCGATACCTGTGCATCAGGAAGATTTAACTGCAACGATTGCCAGTTTTCCCCATCATTAAATGATACCCACACTCCATGTTCAGTGCCTGCATAGAGTAGCCCTTTTTTTGTGATATCTTCTCTAATTACATGAACATAGTCATCGGCTCTTATTCCCGAAATAATTTTTTTCCAATGCTTACCAAAATCATTTGTCTTCCATATATAAGGCGTTCTATCATCCATCTGGTATCTCTTTGCTGCTATATAAGCAGTTCCTGCATTAAAATGTGAAGCTTCAATAATACTCACTCGGGTATTTTTTGGCATATCAGGTGGGGTAATGTTTTGCCAGGTTTTTCCACCATCTTTTGTAATGTGTACAAGCCCATCATCTGATCCTGCCCAAATAATATTTACATCCTGATGTGATGGAGCCAAAGCAAACACTGTTGCATAAATCTCAGGGCCATTCATGTCCCTTGTAATAACGCCTCCACTAACACCAAGTGTAGTACTGTCTGCATATGTAAGGTCCGGACTAATGCGTTGCCAACTTTGTCCCTCATTTGTTGTCATCCAAACATGCTGCGAACAAGCATATAATCTTTTATTATCAACAGGAGAAAAGACTATCGGGAAAGTCCATTGCCAACGCTCCGGTAAAGTTTTAGCTTCTTCGCCTGAAAAAAACCGAGGGTAAATTTGAACATCCCTTGTTTGTCCGGTGGTTCTATTAATTCTTGTTAATAAAGCGCCCTGGCTACCGGCATAAAAAATATCTGAATTTTTAGGATCCTGTGCTATATAACCGCTTTCGCCACCACCAACATCATAAGCAAAACCAATTCCTGGTTTGGTTGAGTTTGTTCTTAATGCTCTATGGCGATAATCCTCACTGGGTACAGCAATGGTTGAATTGTCTTGTTGTGCACCCGCTACCTGATAAGGAAAATCGTTGGTAATCATTATGTGATATAACTGAGCCGTGGGAAAGTCTTCATCGGTCCAGGATAATCCGCCATTATTTGAAACTGAACCACCACCGTCATTTGAAGTAGCCATTCTCATAGGGTCTTCCGGATCGATCCATAAATCATGATTGTCGCCGTGAGGCACTTTAATCTCTGTTTTAAATGTAACTCCTCCATCAGTGGATTTATAAAAATTTACATTCAATCCATAAACCACATTTTTATCTTTTGCATCAGCGACAATACGGGAATAATAAAAAGCACGCTGACGCAATTTTCTTTCATTGTTTACCATTTTCCAGGTTGATCCTGCATCATCCGAGCGATATAAACCGCCTTCATTTGATTCTATAATTGCCCATACACGATTTGGATCTGCCGGAGAAACGGTTACGCCAATTTTACCAACTGCAGCTTTAGGCATACCCGGTTTTTTTGTAAGATCATTCCATGTTACACCTCCATCAACTGATTTATACAGTGCCGAAATTCCGGTATCAGCCCACATTTTATAAGGAGTTCTGTATACCTGCCAAATAGTAGCATAGACTGTTTCAGGGTTTTGCTGATCAATTACCAAATCTTCTGCACCCGCCAGCTCACCTTTGTATAATACTTTTTTCCATGATTGTCCACCATCAATTGTTTTAAAAACTCCTCTCTCTTCATTTGGTCCAAAAGCATGACCTAATGCAGAAACATATACAATATCAGGATTGGTTGGGTGAACCCTTACCCGTGAAATAGATTGTGTATTTTTTAAACCAATATTTTTCCAGGTCTTTCCGCTATCAATAGATTTATAAACGCCATCACCCTGCATAATATTTCCCCTGAATTCGGTTTCTCCTGTACCGATATATATAATGGCAGGGTTGGAGGGAGATACAGCCACTGCGCCTACTGAAGAACTTGTAATTTGACCATCGGTAACCGGTTTCCAGTTTAATCCTCCATCAATTGTTTTCCATAAGCCTCCACCTACCGCTCCAAAATAATATTCCATTTTGCTTTTAGAGCTTCCCGAAATTCCTAAAGATCTTCCACCTCTGTTGGGTCCGATATTTCTCCAGGTCATACCTTTTAGGGAAGAATCAATTAATGCTTTTTGTCCAAAATGTTTTAGTGGGTTCAGTAAGCAGATTGTACAAAAAAAGCAAAGGAGTGGAAGCTGTTTCACCGTCATGGTTATATGTTTTTTATGTAGCAACAAGTTACGGAATGATAATGCATTGAAAATAAAATCGGCTTCTAGAAATTTATCAACTTTATATAACCGGCATCTAGTTATATTATATAAAAAATCCAATCTGTATTACAATTCTTTTTAAGCATTATTAATAAGAAGTATTAAAGATGAGACTCAATTTATTTATCAAACAATTTATGGCTTAGCACAGCTGCAACCGATCATTTCTGCTAGTGGAGACATAAACTAAGTCGGTGTTATCTTACTACCGTTTTACAGCAACAGCAATTTTAGAATCTGCCGTACCATAATATAGAAACCAGTTGTTCTTAAAATATGCAAGCCCTTCTAAAAAACACACATTGTTTACCTGTCCTGTAATTTCATAATCTTTTTCGGGCTTAAAAAAGTTTGTGTAGCAGCGGTCTAAAACTTTTGATGGATCTTTTTTATCAAGCAAAATTTGTCCTGCTGCATAAACTCCGTCAGGTAAATTTTTATCGCCATATGAAGGGCTGTTCTTGCTGTTGTAAATAAATACAATTCCATTTTCTGTAATGATTGCAGGTGGTCCGGGTTCTACAAGCTCACTGTCAAAACTTTTTTTACGGGGTGAAAATAGAATTTTAAACGCTTCATAATTTCGCAGCGAATCGAATTGTTTTTTTGACGGATCATTTTCCGGCACAGGCGTCCAATCTATTAAATTATTGGAGGTTGCCATGTAAATATTTGATTCGCCCCAATACATCCAATATTTTCCATTTATTTTCTCTGCAATTAAGTTACTGCCCTTTCTGCGGCACACGATAGCACCCGATTTAGACCAATAATTTATAAAAGCCCCACCAGATGCATTTTTAAAAACGGATCCATGCTTTTTCCAATGAACAAGATCCGTAGATGTTGCAATGAATAACCTTGCGGTGGTGCCGTCGTAAGCAGTATATGTCATAAAATAATTATTGTGGTCATCTTCCACAATTCTCGGGTCTTCGCATCCTCCTTCCCATTCAAATTTTTTATACTCATCGTTATCGGGGTAAAGCACAGGATTTTTTCTTCTTTTGAAGTGAAGCCCATCACTGCTGTAAGCCAAACCTATTCGAGATGTGCCGGCGGGCTTACCGGTTTTATCCTGCGCACGATACAAAAGATATACTTTATTATTGCGTACAACTGCGGCAGGATTAAATACATCTTTTTCTTCCCAGGCAATTGTATGTTTTAAAATTGGATCTCTAAACACTGTGTTGAGTGGATAAAGGCATGGATTTGCTGCATCTGCTTTTACAAATGGGGTGATCATCCATTTTTTTTGCTGGGCAAATACTGAAGCCGAAAGCAATACAATTATCGAAAAAATACTGCATATCTTTTTAAGTTCAGATGATTCACGGAAAATTTTCATTTTAGAGCTTTTGTTTAATATCAGTATAATATAAAATTTTTTTCGATATCGATTTTCTTTCCGCATTCATTCAAACTATTCGAGCGAATCAATAATACTATAAATTTCAATTATCTAAAAAAATTGTGGCAAAAAATCTTTTCTAGTTAATGCTTTAATGAGATGGCAACTAAAAACTTTTAAAGTAACAGACAAAAACATTTCAATAAACAGCCCATACGACTATTTTAAAAATTTCAACATGCCATACCAAATATTAAAACCGCCACTTCACAAAAGCTTCCATAGCGGCATACTCTGCCAAGCCAAGCTTATTGTATAATTCTGCAGTGGCGGCGTTTCTGTCTTCGGCACGTTTCCAAAATTCTCTACTGTCTGCACCCTGGAAAACCACGCCATCTTTTTGGCTCTGGTGTTTAAAAATTCCGTTGCGTTTTTTTAATACCTGGTCGGGGCTCATGGGTACGGCCATTTCTATTAAATCTATATCCCATTCGGCCCAGGCGCCTTTGTAGAGCCACACCCAACAGTCGTTCATGTAGCTGTTCTGTTTTAATCTGCGTACTGCCTCAAATACACCTTCGAGGCAAACCCTGTGTGTGCCATGCGGATCTGCAAGATCGCCGGCGGCATAAATCTGGTGCGGCTTTATTGTATCAATTAAATCTTCAATAATTTTAAAATCTGCTTCACCTATTTCATTTTTTTCTACCAAACCTGTTTCGTAAAAAGGGAGATTTAAAAAATGAGCATTTTCCTGTGACACTCCTACAAACCGACAGGTATTTTTTGCTTCGCCTCTGCGTATAATTCCTTTTACCTGCCGCAATGAATCGATGTCTCTTTCGCCATTCTTTTTTATTTTTAAAAATGCCAAAGCTTCATCATACATTTTATCTGCCTGCTGGCTTTTTAAATTGAACTGCTCATTATAATCTTTTACAAATTCTATAAACCGCAACGCCTCATCATCGGCCACTGCTATGTTTCCGCTAGTTTGGTAAGCTACATGTACTTCATGCCCCTGATCCACCAAACGCTGAAAAGTTCCGCCCATAGAAATGATATCATCATCGGGATGCGGACTAAAAATGATCACTCTTTTTTTAGCAGGTTCTGCACGCTCGGGCCGGTGGGTATCTTCTGCATTTGGTTTGCCGCCCGGCCAACCGGTAATGGTATTTTGCAACTGGTTAAACACTTCAATATTCATATCATACGCCTGCCCATACAATGCAAGCAAATCGCTTAAGCCATTCTGATTATAATCGTTGTTGGTAAGTTTTAAAATTGGTTTTTGTAATGCAAAAGCCAGGTGTGTTACGGCTTTTTTTATCATGCTCTTATTCCAAAAAACATCGTCTGTAAGCCATGGGGTTTTTATACGGGTGAGTTCTGCCGAGCTGCTTTCGTCTAGCACAAAATGTACATTGTGGTGACCTTGTAAATAAGATGCAGGTACAAACTCTGTTACCGGTCCTTCCACCGCTTCTTTTATAATAGCTGCTTTTCTGTCGCCCCATGCAAGCAACACAATTCGCTTTGCTTTTAATATAGTGCCCACGCCCATGGTGATAGCTTTGCGTGGCACATTTGCCAGGCCACCAAATTCGTACGCCGCATCAAATCGGGTAAGATTATCAAGCGTTATCAATCTGGTTACAGAACTTACATTGCTGCCGGGTTCATTAAAACCAATGTGACCGTTTCTACCAATACCGAGTATTTGAAAATCTATACCACCATAAAATTCCATTGTTTTTTCATAATCTTCGCAATGCTTTTTTACATCTTCCTGCGCAATATCGCCATGCGGTATAAAACAGTTTTCTTTTTTTATGTTGATGTGGTTAAACAAATTTTCATCCATAAACCTGCGGTAGCTCTGTATTGCATCAGGGTGCAAACCAAAATATTCATCGAGGTTGAAAGTGACCACGTTTTCAAAACTCAGTCCCTGCTCTTTGTGCAAACGAATAAGTGCAGTGTAAACTTTTTTGGGTGTAGCGCCGGTTGCCAGTCCCAATACGGCATTTTCTCCTATTGTCTGTTTTGCTTTTATTAAATCCGCTATTTCATTTGCCACTGCACTGCACACTTCTTCCATCGTTGCATAAATAGTGGTGTCAATTTTTTCGAACGAGAGTAATTTATGCGGAGGAAAAGTATCTGTTGCCATACTTCTATTTTAATTAAAAAATGAAATTCTGTATGTGGCTAAATTTAAAGAATTTTTATTAATTAAATGTTTATTAATCATTTAAAAAAATCGAAAATCATATTAACGTAAATTGCAGATAACACTGCATCAACGATAGCGGTAACTTTTTTAAAACAGCATAAGAATTACTTATTTAAAAAGAATTCGTTTGAAAATAATTTGAAATATATACTATGTCAGCATTTATAAAAGTAACAGAGCAAACCAGCAGCTACAACGATTTAGAAAAAATGAGTGTTGAGCAGTTGCTTATTAATATAAATAAGGAGGACGAAACTGTGCCTGCAGCTATTGCAAAAGTTATTCCGCAGATTGAAAAACTTGTAACCATTATTACAGATAAAATGCTTGCAGGCGGCAGGTTGTTTTATTTGGGAGCAGGTACAAGTGGCCGATTAGGCGTATTAGACGCAAGTGAGTGCCCTCCTACTTTTGGGGTACCTCAGCAATTAGTGATTGGTATAATTGCAGGAGGCGAAAAAGCATTACAAAATGCAGTTGAACTGGCAGAAGATGATATGGAACAAGGCTGGAAAGATTTACAAAAGTACCAAATTACTACAAGAGATTTTGTTATTGGCATTGCTGCAAGTGGTACCACGCCATATGTGATTGGAGCGTTACAGCACTGTAAAAAAAATAATATCAGC
>JBBRPX010000077.1:0-14553 GCA_038227505.1 Chitinophagales bacterium | reverse complement strand
TTTACATGGAGTCGTACATCAGAATTACTTTATGAAACAATTCAGAAGTGTTTCATATTATAAATGCTCCTCCCAGTAATTTATAATAGCTCCTAAACTTTCGTCGATAGAATATTCAGGTTTCCAACCGGTAATGTTCATCAATTTTTCATAAGAACCTATTATCACTTTATTTTCTGAAGGGCGAAAGTTCTTTTCGTCAGTTGTATGAAAAACTTTTCTGCCTACAATGTTTGAAAAAAGATCGATTATATCTTTAATTAAATAACCTTTACCAGAACAGACATTATAGGTTTGGCCTTTTTCCCCTTTGTATAGCAATAAATAATAAGCTCTTACGACATCTCTAACATCGCTAAAGTCTCTAATAACATTTACATCTCCCGTTACCAATTCTATTTTTGATACTCCATTTTTTGCCTGTTGCACTATTTGTTTTGCAAAAGATGAAATTACATAATCAGGTTTTTGGTATGGACCAATATGGTTGAAAGACCGTGTGTGTACAATATCAACTTTGTAACTTTCAGCATATATTTTTACTAATTTTTGCTGTAACACTCTGGCAACGCCGTAGGGGCTTGCCGGATCTGGGCAATCAGTTTCTTTTAATGGTAAACCGGCATTGGCATTGCCATATTCTTCAGTAGAACCTACAGAAAGGATTCTGCAATTAAGTTTAAGTATTCTTACGGTTTCTACAATATTTAAAAAGAAACTTGTATTGTCCATTACGGAATCTGCCGGGGCTTTCCAACTGTTTGCTACGCTGCTTCTACCGGCTAAATGTAAAATATATGCAGGATTAAATTCTTCTATTACGGTAGCAATGGCATTTTTGTCTAATAAATTTATTTTTGATAAAGAGATTTGTAGATTTTCAAAATTTTCATTTTCAAATTCAGGAAATGTTTCGTTATAAATACCCATCACCTCGCTTCCCGGCTCTTGTTCATTCAGATAATGTAGAAAATGTTTTGCTGCAAAACCTGCTATGCCTGTTATTAAAATTTTCATGCGCTGTTCTGTTGATTACCCGAAATAATTCGTCCTGCTTTTGCTGCAATATTAGCCCAATAAAAGTGATTAAAAAAAGATGAAGGAATGTTAGCCTTCCCATCTGCCGCAAAAACAGCATTTGCAAAAGAAACCCAATCAAAATCATTTACAACAGTTAATTTATTGTCTACAATATTTAGCGGAATACCATAAGCCCCACTTGCGCAACTTATGCTTGTCAAATTATTTCCCAGGGCTTCAACCAGTTTTGTCTTTATGCCTCCGCCTGTTATAACAGGGTTTAAAAAAACATCTGCTCCTTTAAAAAACATATTTATATCATCAACGAAGCCTGCATAAATAATATTTGTATTTTTATAATCCTTCAATTCATTGTAAACTTCTGGTAGCCCTTTGCCACAAATAATTATTTTATAATGGTAATTTTTATTTTTTAAAAGTAGTGGATTAATGTCTTTCAGAATATAATTAATGGCTTCGATGTTTGGTTTGTAATCAAGCGTGCCATTAAAAAGCAATATCTTTTCTTGGTAATTTATATTGTATTGCTTCCTTATTAATAACGCTGCATTTTCTTTTTCCTGAACTGATGGAGTTTGCTGCCAATCAATTCCATAGGTGATTACATCACATTTTGCAACATCAAGGTGATAATTTTTTAATGCAAAATCAAGATCCTCTTGTGTTACAAAAAAATTATGATCAATTATTTTATGAACATTTTTTTCGTAGAACCAAAGCATTTTCCACCACCATTTTCCCATACTTTTAAAACGTACTGCTTCTATGTTATGAGAGAGTAATGCTAATTTCACCCCTGTACTTTTCTTCAGCAGCCATGCCAGCCAACCGTAGTAAGGATGTACCATTACAAGGTCAGTAACACCTTTCTGCTTTATTAATTTTTTCGTTTTAAAAAAGAGCAATGGATTTGCATACCGCAATTTTGAACTTCCCAATATCCCTTCAAAAGAACTTTTTAAATGGGGAGGTATCGTGTTCTCCGCTACAGAAATAAAAGTTACAGGATAAATTTGAGCCAGATATTCATAAAAACTTGCAATAAATTTTTTGCCGCCTGTACGGGCCGGGTACACGTTGTAGGGTGCCAGTATTGCTATTTTTGGGCTTGGTTTAATATTATATATTTTGAGTTTTCGTCAAGTTGTATTTCGTGTTCTTCCATTCCATAAATATTGTTGCCAGCAATAAAACAAAAAGCAACCAACTTGCAAACGCACTTATTTTTTTACTCGTAAAGAAAATGGAAGGTTCAAATTTAAATTCCACTGAATGCTTACCTGCAGGTATTACCATTGCACGTAAAACATAATTCGCTTTAAAAAATGGTACTTCTTTTCCATCGAGATATGCCTTCCAATCTTTATAATAAATTTCGCTAAAAACTGCAACGTTGTTCGTTGCTGAATTACTTTCATAAGAAATAGCATCGTTGTCGTACGAGGTCATTCTTATAGTAGATAAACTGTCAGCCGGACTAAATGCGGTCACCAATGGTTTAAATGATTCATCCACAACGGCGCTGTCTTTTGTATTTAAACCCGTTAGGCCTTTCATTTCAGCAACAGGACCATTTACAAAAGTTACAGCTTTTATAAACCATGCATTGCCTAATGCCTCCGGGTTTTGTATCGCCTGTAATTTATCTCCTTCACCTGTAATAATCCATTTTGCATTAAGCATGTTTAAGACTGCGGGGTTAGGTCTACCACTCATCTGGTAAGTACTTAAATCATCGTAGATGCCCAATTTTGCTGCATGGTAACCACCAATTGATTTATGGTAATAAGAAGTTTTAGCTTCTTCAAATGGACTACCTACACTTGCGTTAAAAACACGGTAGTTGGGGTCTTTATCTGCTAATATTGTTCTATCAGCATTCGTCATAGGAAACTCTACCGCATCGTAATTATCCTTGTTATCGAAACTTTTTGCATTTAAATAATGCGCACCAACCCCAAGTAGGTCTATGGCAGATGCAAGTGTAACGCCGACAAGCATGAGGGTAGCATTTATTTTCTTCTTTATAAAAAATGCAATAAAACCTGCAGCTACTAATACAAATATTAAAGATCGTATCAAATCTTTTAAAAACAAGGCACCTCGGTCTTTTTTCAATTCGGTTAAAATACCTCTGGCTGTTTTTTCCGCATCGGGATTTTGCTGTAATTGTAACACCCAGTTTTCATATACCTGGTTGTCTCTTTGACCTTTGTATTGTTCATTAAGTGCGCCATATTTATTTTGGAAATCAGCAGTTTTACTTTGCCACAAAGTGTTAAAGGCAGTTGTTCTTGCTCTGTTTTCATTTCCAAAATCAGTAGTTAGATAAAATCCGATACCAATTACAAAAACTGCGGCAGTTGCAATCAATCCTTTTATAAAACCTTTCCAAGCTTCCTCCGCATTAAAATTATTTATCAGTTTATTAATAGTAAGTACAGCAATTATAGGAAACAATATCTGCGGAATTACGAGCGCAATAGTTGGCACCCGGAACTTATTGTATAAAGGCAGGTTATTAAACATAAATGTATTAAAACCATCGAAGTTGCTGCCAAGTGCTAATAAAATACCGAGCAAACTTGCAGTGAAAATCCACCATTTGTGTTTGCCATCTAAATAAAACATTCCAAACAAAAACAAAAAACAAATAATGGCTCCAAGGTACACAGGACCATTTGTAAAAGGCTGGTCTCCCCAATAAAGCGATTGGCTCATTTGCTGTGCAATTTGGTCTGCGGGTGCTTGCGGAAACAGTCCCGTCATGTAGTTTACAACATTTGCATCATCCTTTAATTGTGGAAATAAATAACTTTCTCCATCTCTTTGTGCATAATAAGATCCGTAACCCTTTACTCCCGGAAACATAAGGCTCATCGTTTCTGCCCTGCCATAACTCCATTGAAATGCATATTCTTTGCTAAGCCCGGTCGTTTTTCCGTTGACAACTTTGTCATTGGCTTTGTTGGTTTCATCCATTTTTAACTGACCTCCACGCTTACTGTATTTTGCATAATCGTAGGTTGGTAAAAGGCTGATGGCATTTACTGCCACCCCAAGCAAACCCGCTACTAATAACAATCCTAAACTCTTTACAAGGTCTTTGCTATCTTTTATTTTTATTGCCTGAGCAATAAAAAACAGGGTCATAATCGCTAAAATTAAAAACACATAATAGCTAACCTGTTGGTGGCCCGAGCCTACCTGCAACGCTGTAAAAAGTGCCGTAAGCGCAAAGCCTGCTAAATATTTTTTATTAAAAAGTAAAATTGCCGCACCAATTAATGCCGGCGAATATGCTAATGTGAGCATTTTAGTATCATGCCCTGCAGTTATGATGATAGGAGAGTAGGTGCAAAATGCAAATGCAATTGCACCGATAATTGCGGCATAAGGTTTAACCCGAAGGCACATACATAAAAAGTAAAAACTAATACATGCAAGAAAGAAAAAGTTCATTGGCTTTGGTAACCACAATTGAAAAGCCCTGTCAATTATGCCTAATGGCGACCACGCACCTTCAATGGCAATTTGGTATGCAGGCATTCCGCTAAACATGGTTGAAATCCATAATGGGTAATGCCCCTTTGCGGCCTTATACTCCATAGACTGGTGGCTCATTGCCTGCCAGCTGCTAATATCTGATTGTTTAAGAACAACACCACTTTCCAATGCAGGTTTGCAAAAAATTACTGTAACTAATAAAAATATACCGATTGCCACAGCATGAGGAATCAATTTTTTAAAATCGAAATTTTTCATTTAACTTTTTTATGTGTCGCAAATTAAGCACAAAATGCAAGAAATTTAAAAATAGCGTAAGCGTTTGGCTTGTAGATAAGTCATCTTTTATATTTTTATTTTTTTGGAGCTTTCATCATTTATTAAGTACCGTCATTTGTCCGCCGCCCACCTTCAATCTTTTTTGTTTTAAAAGAAAACAAAAAAGGATTTTCGGCTAAGCAGCGCAGCCCTTCAACTGATTTTCTTTTCTGAACCGTTACCAAATATGATGGTGTTTTCTATTATTTTACGAGCTTTATTTTTCCAAAATTCATTTTGCTCCGCGGCAATTTTTCTTTATTTTTGCTGCCCAAATCAAAATGGTAGTCGTAGCTCAGTTGGTTAGAGCATCAGATTGTGATTCTGAGGGTCGGGGGTTCGAGCCCCCTCGATTACCCAAAAAACCTCTCAATATTTTGAGAGGTTTTTTTATGTTTTATCGGCAGTCAAATTATTCAAACAGTTCAAGTTTATTTTTTGGTCGTCTCTTATCTTCCCATTTAAAGTTTTTAATATATTTTTTATCTGTTGGTATTTGTTTTATTGGATACAAAATACCATCTACATTGTTTACAAATTTTATTTTTTGTACTTCCTGTTTCGCAAAATATACATCTACTACATCTCCACTGCTTCTATTCATTCCAATAAAAGCACTGTCGTCATCCTGTGGATAAAAAATGGTTTCAGCAGGCGATCCCTTTATGCGGCTGTAGTCAATTTGCCCGCTGTTAAAATAGGCATTTAATGTTCTGCCCCCAGCCTGGTTATACATTGCCGGGTTTTGCTGGTTTATGATAATACTGTTGTTAAAAACATACAACCTTTTTGGTTTTTGGTTGTCAGTAAACAAGTACATAGTATCGCCCTTAACCTGATTTTTTTCTTTCCAAAAAACGGGGTTCCTAAACATTCTAAAAACTGAATCCTCGGTTGAGTAATACATGCTGTCACTTACAGCTTGTGCGGAGTCGTTAAATATGCGCACATTGTTGTAGCCTATCACATACCTAATGCTGTCTTGTGGTGTTTTTGAGTAGATCTGTTTGTTGTTTATTGTATCAACTTTTGTATAATTTTTTTTGGTAGTGCTGTCATATTTTCTAAGTCCTGAAAAAAGTGTATCAGCAGCTATGTATGTACTGTCTTTGTCTTTTACGATAATTACAACTGGCTTTTGCGTGGCAAGAAAAGACGCCGTTTTTTGGTTTGTTTCTATCTTATTGCCAATTGCAATTACATGATTTATACTGTCTACAAATTTTGCCCGACCTTCTAATATTCCAATACCAGTTTTTTCATCAAAAAAAATATTATCGGCGATCGCTGAAGATGCACTGTCACTAATCACTGTCCTGTCAAAGAAATTAGCTTCCCCGGTTTGCAAATTATAGGTACCGTTTTTGGAGCGAATAATTTTGCCTTCTTTTGTTTTTACAATTGTTGGAGAAATGAGCGTAGCAATTTTAAATGTCGTGTTGTAACGTAAGCTGTCTGCCTTTATATCATATTTTGGATCTACAAGATGTACATATTTTTTAAAATAAACATCCTTTGTGTCTGAGTAGTAAATAGCATCGGTACTTGTAAGTACGGTTGTGCCGTTTATAACTTTTCCCCCTCCTTTGTAGGTGGCAATGCTGTTTGCAAGGTCATAGGTGAGGTCATCAGTTAGTAAAGTGCCTTTGCCATCTGTAAGCTTTACATTTCGTTTTAAATATGCAAGTCTTTCTTTACCTAAATATCTTAAATAGTTGGCGTAAGTATTTACGGTGTCAGCATCGTTTATGTGTACGTTGCCAAATACTTCCGCAATTTGCGTGCGGGAATTAATGACAATGCTATCGCCGGATAAAATTGTTTTTCCTTGTTTTACCTTTGCATTGCCGGCAAGTGTTCTAAGAGAAGAGCTGTCGTTTAATGTAATAAAACGGGTGCTGTTGCCACTAATTATTTCAATTTTATTGGAGCTGTCAGTTACAGAAGCCTGCGCAAAAATTATTTGTGACAGAAGTAAAGAGGTAAATAAAAAATAGTGGTATCGCAGTTTAGTCATTCAATTAGTTTATGCAATGCAAATTGAATAATAAAATACTAAAGCCATCACAAAATTTTATTTTACTTTTTCTACGTAGTAGGGGCTATTCAAAGTATCAGGCAAAGGCACCAACAACGGGTTGTTGTTCTGTTTCTTCCCAAATACTGAAATACTGATATAGCGCTTTGGGTTAACCCTAATGTCATCTAACAAAAGATTTAATTTGTTACCGCTGGAAGCAAGGTTTTTATACATAGTTGGGTCATTTAGCAACTTACCTAAAGTGCCATTGTTATTATCAAATTTCCCGATAATATTTTTAAGATCGTTAACAGCTCGGTCAAGCGTGTCTAAAGTTTTATTGAAATTTAAATTTGCAAATTTGGAAGTGGTTTTGTCAATATTTGACATCACGCTGTTTATTTTTTCATTATTCTTCGCAAAATTTTCTGTAATTGAACTCACGTTATTCAAAGATTTTGCCAAGGCACCCGTTTGAGTATTTAATAAACCATTTAATGAGGCTGTAGAAGAAACCATGGAAGCAGTTACCTGGTTTAAATTTGCAAGTACCTGAGCAATGTTGCCTTTAGCGCGGGGATCTAAAATTGTATTGAAGTTACCTAACAAGGTGTCAATAGATGATACCGCTTTTCTAACTTCATATAAAACAGGATCAACTTTTTTTAATACATCTTCAAACATACCGCCACTGGTTTCAGTTAAAATAATATCTTTATTTTTTAGGTTTTCAACAGCATCTCCTAATTTTATTTCGACACTGGTTGTACCTATAGGATTAGCTTTTATTATAGCGATTGAATTTTTGGGGATATTGATGTCTTTGGTAATATTTAAATCAACCAAAATTTCCCGCATATCTTTTTCGGTAGTTATTTTATAAACGGTACCAACCTGTAACCCATTTATTATAACAGGATTGGAATTTTGTAACCCCTGCACATTACCGTATTTTCCGGTAATCATGGTATCCTTACTCCACAATTTTTTTCCCTTTAAAAAATTGAAACCGAGTATTAACACTGCTACTGAAATAATAGTAATGGCACCCACTTTTGTTTCGTTTGTAATTTTCACTTAATAAATAGTTTTAGTTATTATTTTTTTATTTTAATATAATATGGTTGCATACCAATTTTTCAGCCAAAAATAAGCTTCTTGTATTTTATGGAACTTTTGCAACTGATTTGGTGTTTTCTAGTTGTGCTTTGTACCTCATAACTGCTTTTGTAATGGCTTCAGCTAATTCCTGCTGCCCGTTTTCACTGTTCAAATATCGTTCATCTTCAGGATTATTAATATAGCCGGTTTCTATTAAAATAGCGGGCATTTTTGTGGCTGATAATACCCAAATACCTTTTTGACGTTGGTTCACACCTAATGCACGTCTTCCGGTAGCGTCTATTTCATTATTTACAAGCGTAGCCATTCTATCACTCTTTTCCTGATACAACTTTGCATAAACCTGTGCAAGTTGCCTTCCTTCAGGTGAGTTGAAATTAAAATTATTGTAAGAACTGTCTGCAGCGCCTGTTTCAAATTCAATATCCTCTTGACCTTTCATGATAGCTTTTAGTTTATCACTGGTTTTTGCAGCAGCAAATATGTAAACACTTGTACCATTAATTGCTAAAGGCATTTTAAAGTATTCATAAATGGGCTCATCAACTTCATATGGCGTTGATTTTTTCTTTCTCTTTCGTCCCTTCCCGGTATAAGTAACTTTGTATTTCGTTACAGTTTTCATCCCAATTTGCCTTCTGCCTGTTTTTAATGGCCCGGAGTCTGCGTGTATGCAAATAAACAAATCTCCTTTAGCATCATTTGCAATATTAGCTTTTACCCTAGGGTTATCAAAAATATCAGTTGTTCTTGTTGGTATAACTTTTACCTCTGGTAATTGTTTTTTTAACTCCTCTACCAGCTTTTTGGAAATAGCAAGTGTAACCTTCTTCTCCATCGATCTAAGAGAATTTTCATACTGTCCTATCGCTCCTGCATCAGTTCCTCCATGGCCGGCATCTACAATAATTGTTCTTAGTTTTTTTGCCTGTGCAGCGCAATCGTTTGTAAAAGAGCCTATACAAATAAGGCAAATAAAAATATACAATCCTCTTTTAAGCATAATGGTTATTGGGTTATACAATATATGTTATAATTCTTTTAAAGAATTATAGGTAAAATTTTAATAGCTATTTTTGCGCATTCGCATTTATGAGTAACACAAACAAAGGTAAGGCAAAAAACATTTTAGGTTGGTGGTGCCTGCCATTGTTGATATTATTAACGTATCATTTTAAAGGATTTGGAGGCAACAAATCTTATACATATAATTTCCCTCAACAGATACGGGATACGCCTCCGCCAGTAAAAAAAAACATTGACAGTGTTTCTACATTTATCAGGAAAAAATCTGATACAGTCCGCACCCCTTCAATGATTGAAGAAAAGAAAAAAAAATCGGATACACTTCTTAACATTGGTGTAGATACTTTTAATTTTAGAACTTCTAAAGATTCACTTTCGTCGCCTGTGGTTTACCATGCAGATGACTCTATGGTGATAGATGTGCCGGCGCAAAAAATGTATCTCTATGGTAAAATTTCTTCTGTAAAATATGAGGATAATAATTTGTCTGCACCACAAATACAGTTCGATCAAAAAACGAGTTTGGTAAGTGCCTTTATAAAAAAAGATAGCCTTGGCAAAGTTTTATCATATCCATATTTTTCTCAAAAAGATTTTCAGTCTGTGAGTGATACTATTCGATTTGATATGAAAACGGGTAAAGGACTTACAAAAGGTACTTATACAAAACAGGGCGAAATGTTTGTATATGGTGAAAAAATTAAGAAGGCAGATACTTCGGTTTTTTATGCGCTGAATGGGCGTTTTACAACTTGTAATTTAGATACGCCACACTTTGCATTTGTTGCTCGAAAAATAAAATTTGTAAATAAAAAATGGGCTTACACCGGGCCGGTACATCCTGAATTTGAAGGTGTACCATTACCAATTAGTTTACCTTTTGGAATTTTCCCACTTACACAGGGAAGGCACAGCGGGCTGCTTGCGCCAAGTTTTGCGGCCGATGCTCAACGTGGGCTTGCATTGGAAAATTTAGGTTACTATAAAATTTTAAGTCCTAATTGGGATTTAATTACAAGAGGTACACTTTACTCTTATGGCAGCTGGAACTTAAATGTAAACCCGCGCTATTTTAGGCGATACCATTATCAGGGAAATATAGCATTAGCTGTTCAAAGCTTTCATCCGCTGGACCAGCCAAAAACACGAACTGTAAATTTTCAATGGACTCATAGTGCAGATACAAAATCTCGCCCTGGTGTAAACTTTAGTGCAAATGTAAATGCAGGTAGCACAAAATATAATTCACAGGTTCCTACAAACGCCAATTTAAATTT
Organism: Chitinophagales bacterium; assembly: GCA_038227505.1. Classification (GTDB taxonomy): domain Bacteria; phylum Bacteroidota; class Bacteroidia; order Chitinophagales; family Chitinophagaceae; genus Ferruginibacter. Next base: position 4,242 of record JBBRPX010000077.1, on the reverse strand, counting down.
TCAAAACCAATTAAATTCTTCCATCACCTATTCTAAAGTTTGGAAGAATAAACCCTATAATATTTCAGTCAGCGCTAACCACAACCAAAACTCTGTATCAGGACTTACAAATTTAAATTTACCTGACGTTGCTTTTAATGTAAACACCTTATATCCATTTAGAAGAAAAGAGCCAATAGGCGATTACAAATGGTATGAAAACCTTGGTATAGCTTACAATGGTAATGCAAGGAGTTTAACATCTTTTTACGATACTGCAGGTAACTTAGGTAAGCAGATTTTTAATAATCTGCAATATGGCGCACAACACAGCATACCAATAACATTAGCCCTGCCATCGTTGGGAGTATTACAGCTGTCTCCATCAGTATCTTATCAGGAAAAGTGGTATCAAAAAAGAATTGAAAAGCAGTTTAATCTTTTAAAAAATAAGATCGACACTGTTTCAGAATCAAATGGCCTTTATACGGCAAGGCAGATGTCGTTTGGTTTGAGCGCTTCTACCAGAGTTTTTGGAATGTACGCTTTTAAAGAGGGTAGTAAAATAAAAGCTATTAGGCACGAAATAAGACCAAGTATATCATTAAATTATTCACCAAATTTTAATGCAAATAATTTCTACAATGCAACTTTTGATTCGGCGGGAAAAGTACAACCACTCTCTTATTTCGATGGGAGTATTTACGGGGCATACAGTAATCAAAAATTTGGTGGACTCTCTTTCAATATCGATAATAACATAACAGCAAAAATTAGAGATAAAAAAGACACGAGTGCAAAGGCAGATAAAAAGATCAGTTTACTAGATGGATTTAGCATAGCAGGGTCTTACAATTTCCTTGCTGATTCTTTTAAATTTTCAACAATTGGTTTACAGGCGAGGACTAATTTATTTGAAAAAGTAAATATTAGTGGTCAGGCCACTTTCGATCCCTATAAAACAAATGCACAGGGCAGAAGGATCAACAAACTTGTATGGAACGATAAGCTGTCTCTTGGAAATTTATTAAGCGCAGGGGTGCAATTGCAAACGAGTTTTAAGGGTGGAGATAAGTCTAAGAAATCTCCGATTCCTCCAACTAGTAGAAATATAAATCCTAATGGCCAGCCGCTTGACGAATACGAACAAGAAGCAGCCTACATTAAAAATAACCCATCTGAATTTGTAGATTTTACAATTCCATGGAATGTTGATTTATCTTATTCACTTCTTGTAAGCAAACAGTTTGACATTACGCAGGCAAAATTTAAAAGCCAACTTTCTCAAGGCCTTACTTTTAATACGTCTGCAAACCTTACCCCAAAATGGAAGGTTGGTATGAATGGGTCTTTTGATGTAACAACGAGAAAACTTGGTTTGTTAAGCGCATACCTTTCAAGAGATTTACATTGCTGGCAAATGGGTATTAATTTATCCCCTATTGGAAGGTCAAGGTATTTCAGCATCAACATTAGTCCTAAATCTCCTATTTTACGAGACTTAAAAATAAACCGTACAAGATCGTTTACTGATTTCTAACAAATTCGGCCTCCATAATATCAAACACTTTTTTGTTTAAACTTTTTGTGTCAATATTTTCAGAAGAAACAGGCTCAAGGAAAATCATTTTTAATGGTCTAGGAAAAAGGTAGAATGTTTTTTTTACTGGCATCGCTTTATTTGTCCCTATAATTACACAGGGAATAATTTCTTTTTTTGCATCTATCGCAAGCTTGAAAGCACCGTCGTAGAAAGGTTTAAGAGGCTTACCTGTTCTGTTTCTTGTTCCCTCAGGGTAAATACACATATGTATCCCTTTCTTTAGCGTAGCCCTCATTTCTTCGTAACTTTTTACCCGGCTGTTTTCTTTGTCTCTGTCTACCATTATACCTCCTCTTTTATAAAACCATCCAAAAATGGGGAATTTGCCAAAGGAAGCTTTTGCAATTGTCTTGTTACCTCCCGGTACAAATGGGGCAGACAACGGCACATCTAGAAGGGCGTTGTGGTTATAAACAATTACATAAGTTTTGCCTTTCTCAAACTGTTCTCTACCCACAACTTTTACAGGGCAAAGAATCATGTATAGCCAGCTTTGCATCCATACCCGAGATACCCATATAAAATAGTTCTGACCTTTGACTTCATCTTTGTACAAGTAGGAAAACATAGAGGGAATAAAAATAATAATGAACGAAACCACAAAACTTAACAACGCCCATAAAGCCCAAAATCTCGCAAAAATATTTTTTATTAAAGTCATAAATTATAGTTTCCAGTTAATGGGATTTTCTCCATGTTTTATAAGAATGTCGTTTGTTTTTGAAAAATGTTTGCAGCCAAAAAATCCATTGTGTGCAGATAGGGGAGAAGGGTGCGCAGCTTTTAAAATATAATGACAGTCAGTATTAATTAAAACCTGTTTATCCTGTGCAAATTTGCCCCAAAGTAAAAAAACGACATTTTCTTTCTTGTCAGATATTATTCTAATTACAGCATCTGTAAACTGAGCCCATCCAAATTTTGCGTGGCTCATTGGTTCTCCATCTCTTACTGTAAGCGCTGCATTAAGCAACAGAACCCCTTGTTCTGCCCAACTCGTTAAATCTCCAGCATTGAAGAAATTCTCTGTTCCAATATCTGATTTAATTTCTTTAAATATATTTTGTAGGGATGGTGGTATTTTTACCCCTGAAAGTACTGAAAAACTTAACCCATGTGCTTGGCCTTTTCCGTGGTAAGGGTCTTGTCCAAGTATTACAACTTTTACTTTATTAAAAGGGGTTGTATTAAAGGCATTAAATATATTTACACCTGCCGGATAAATTATTTTTCCTGTGGCTTTTTCAGTTTTTAAAAAATTTGCAATTTGTTCAAAATAAGGTTTTGCAAATTCTTCTTTTAAAACTTCCTTCCAAGTACTATCAATTTTTACATCCATATAAAATGAAATAAAGTAAGCAAAAAAAAAGCTGCACAGGTGCAGCAATTAAATAAGTGATCCGGATTGGATTCGAACCAATGACCCTCAGCTTAGAAGGCTGATGCTCTATCCAGCTGAGCTACCGGACCTCAACTTTAATTTGGGCTGCAAATATAGAAGATTAATTTTTTGTAAAATAAAAAAAATAGATTTCACTAAGCAGCATTTTTGGCATAATTTTTATCTTACTAATAAATATTCAATTTTTTGCAACATCAAATTTATTTAATTGTTAAAAAATCTTGATAAGTAACAAGATACACGTTACATTTGTTCACTAAACCCTACCTCCTCGGTTAGGAAAATTTTAATAAGTTAACCTATTAAATTAAAAATTAGCATTTATGAAAAAAAAACTTACGCTGTTACTGTCATTTCTTGTAGTAGTTGCCGGTGCTTCTGCACAAATGATGAGCAGTAAATATTCTTCTTCAAAAAAAGGGAATTTATTTGGAATACATATTACAGCACTGGATGTATTTACTCCGGTAACCCTTAAAAATAACAATAAATTTAATTTAAATACTGACTTGCGTAAAATGGATATTGGTATGGCAATATCCTATTGGAAAGGCCTTACTAAGACCATAGATTTTAGTACAAAAGCTGCTTTTTCTATGGATGATTTTTCATCTGCAGCTTCAAATAGAACTACAACAAGAAACGAAAACCAATATGCAGTAGAATTGGAGCCTTCATTAAACATTCGTCCATACGGTGATAATCACCTGATTGCACCTTTCCTTTCTGTTGGAATAGGAGGTGGTCGTTATTCTCAAGATTATGGCGCTTATGTACCTGCAGGTGTTGGTATACAGGTCAATCTTAAAAGCAATACCTATTTATTACTTGAATCAAAATACCGTTTTGCCTTAACTAAAGATGTTTTAAAAGATGCAATTGGCTATTCGTTTGGTATAGCTCAAAACTTTTCTAAAGAAAAGAAAATGGTAATGGCTCCACCGCCGCCACCGATTGTTTTAGATCGTGATGGTGATGGCGTATTGGATGCTGATGATAAATGCCCTGACGTTGCTGGTTTAGTAACATTACAAGGATGCCCTGACAGGGATGGTGATGGAATTACTGATGCGGAAGATAAATGTCCTGATGTTGCAGGTTTAGCAAAGTACCAAGGTTGCCCAATACCTGATACTGACGGTGATGGAATAAACGACGAGCAAGATAAATGCCCAACGGTTAAAGGTTTTGCACGTTACCAAGGTTGCCCAATACCTGATACTGATGGAGATGGTATAAACGATGAAGAGGATAAATG
>JBBRPX010000076.1:0-14569 GCA_038227505.1 Chitinophagales bacterium | reverse complement strand
TCGTTACAAGTTATTGGCAGCCCGTTATTTCTTCAATAAAATTTCTTTAAATATCCTTTCTCCGCAAATTCCCAAAGGACAAAGGAGATTGGTTCCGTTAGAGTTTAAATAGAGACGCTTACCATCAAATGTCTTCTTAATATCATTAAAGGCACCAGATGGCCCTCTAAGCAAATCTCCCGTTGGTTCAGCAGCTAATGGCATTAAAACTTTATATGGGATTTCACTGTTAATAACATCGTTGCTTCCAAAACCTGTGGTTGCTATTGACTTGTATCGATCTAAATTTAATTCTTAAACAACTGGCATGCTATACCTGCGGGTTTAACCATTTTGACTGATGTTTGTGCATTTAACACAATGGAAAAAATAAAAAGATTATTCAAAACGTCAGGGCCTTTCTCCTAGTAAGTTTATTGTCCCACTGTAAACGCAATTCCTAAGTAATATTACCTGCCGATTAAAATTTTACTGGAAGAATTTATTGTAGCATACTATTTGTAAAGCATAAAAGAAAGTTGCAAAAAAAATAATTTCTTACAATTTTTATACAGCAAAATCGTTTAATAAAGTGTCTTGTAAAGAAATAATCAAATTACATTTTGATTAAATTTATCCGATGAAATAAATATTTTGAGTAAATTATTAATCCTATTTATTGCTTTTCTAACGTGCTCTTGTTCATTTTCTGTAAATGCGCAAAGTTCCTCCTTTACTTTTCAGAGTGCTGGTGGCACTTTTTGTAATCCCGCTACTATTAATTTCACTCAAACTTACACGGGCGATCCCATTGGCTTTACCTGGACTTTTGGTAACGGGCAAGGTAGTAATAATTTAAATCCTTCAGTAATTTATTCAACCCCCGGAACATATACCGTGCAACTAGTAACGGTTTATAAAGAACAGGTAATTGAAAGTTCGCAAACTATCACTATTAATCAAAGTATCACTGGCTCATTATCTGCAGATAGAAACTATATATGCACACCTGGAAATATTTTATTTACAGCTACTGCCACAGGCACCATAGGAAGTTATGAGTGGAATTTTGGAGATGGAAGCCCAAATATTACAACTACCACATCAACTATAAATCATTCGTACGCAAGTTTCGGCAGTTTTACAGCGTCAGTAAAATCAACAGAGGTTTCTGGTTGCTTTGTTATAAGCACAGCAAATATTGTCGTACAAAAGCCACCCATTTCTGGCACTGCATCACCAATTAAAGGCTGCATCCCAATCAATGTAAACTTTTCAGCCAATGTTATTGTTCCCAGTGGTGGCAATGTTACAAGCTATAGTTACGATTATGGGGATGGTAGCCCAACGTCAAGTGTTGCATCTCACACCTACACAACGGTTGGTTCATTTATACCGAGTGTTACAATTACAACCAATGAAGGTTGTACAAATACCTATACCTATCCTAAAATAGCATTTGGTACTCCCCCCACCAATCATATCGCCTATCCTACAAAAAAAGTTTATTGTGGTTCAGAAACAGCAACTTTTATATCTACAGCAAAAAATGCAAATTCGTGGTTATGGGATTACGGAGATGGCATTACACAAACAGTAACCGACAGTATAACGACACACAAATATGTAACGCTAGGATCTAAAACGATTACTGTCACTCCTTTTTTTAATGGTTGTGCTGGCTTATCAAAAGGGTTCACAATTACAATCATAGGAGTAATAGCAGGATACAATTTCGCTAACACCTGCTCCAATAAAAATATCTTTTCGTTTACAAATACCTCACAAGGTAATTTATCAACTATTCTTTGGGACTTTGGAGATGGAAGCTCCGCAACTTCAGCAGCAAATCCCGTTCATACATTTCCTATTACAGGATCATTTTTAACTACACTCACCGTTACTGATAATATTACAGGCTGTGCAGACATGCTGGCAACAACTATTGTAACCGCAAAACCTACTCTATCAAACCCCGATATCGCAATTTGCAGAAATAGCAATACAACATTTTCAATTCAAAATAATTATTTAAATAATGCCGCCTCTTATAATTGGTCAGTTGTTGGCTTACCGCCAACCGTTTTTACAAGTAATACATACAGTCCGGTTGCAAGCATTTTTGGCAATTTTACCCGTAATGAAGTGATTATAATTAATGGTACCCAATATTGCAATGATACTTTAACACTTAATCATCCAATATTAGTGAGAGGACCAAAATTAGATTTTACAACTTCTTCCGGCGTTTGCGCAAATACCAGTTATACCATCACAAATTTATCCAGCTCTTATGTACCTGCAGATTCAATTCGTTTTTCTTACTGGAATTATGGGATAACTGCTGCAAATGACACAACTTTTCAACCTTCAAAAATAAAATTTCCATCGTCAGGTACTTTCAATATTAAATTGTTTGCAAGAGACAACAATGGCTGCACCGATAGTTTGATTAAACAAGTCGATGTGAAGCCGATACCCTTCCTGCGTATATTTCCCAGAAATGATACGATTTGCCAAGGCAAAACAGCAAGTTTCATTGCTTATCATAGTGATACATTATCTTGGTCGCCTACATCCACTCTTTCTTGTGCAGCCTGCGATACTGTTGTAGCGAGGCCAACATCTACCACTCTATACATTGCAACCGTTAACAACATCTTTAATTGTCCAACTAGTGACAGTACTGTGATTACAGTCTTTTCGCCATTTAAAGCAACAGCATTAATAAATCCTGTTTATTTGTGTGCAAAAGACAGTGTAAAAATTGCTGTCATCCCCGCAGGTAAAAAAATATTTTGGTCACCATCAACTAATATTTCAAATACAACTATTTACAACCCGGTTTTTTCTCCACCAACAAACACAACATACACCGCAATTTTAACTGATTCAGTAGGTTGCTTTTCAGACACTGCCACAGTGGATATTATTATAAAAAGTCTCCCATTGGTGAATGCCGGACCAGACAAAGTTTATCCTTACAATTCAATCTTTACCATTTCACCAGTTTATAGTGCCAATGTTGTTTCTTATTTATGGATCCCAACGAGTTCTCTAAATTGTACAACTTGTGCTACAACAAGTGGTATAGCACTGTCATCGCAGAATTATACAATTAAAGCAACAAGTGATAGTGGCTGTGTGTCAAAAGATGATATCAACATTTTTGTGGAATGTAAATATGCCAATTTATTAATGCCTTCGGCTTTTACACCAAACCGAGATGGCCTAAACGATGTTTATTATCCTTTAACAAGGGGAATAAAAACAGTTATTCGATTTGCTATTTATAACAGGTATGGTCAGCAGGTTTTTGAAGGAAAAAACTTTATACCAAATGATAGAACTTTTGGGTGGAATGGAAAGCTGAATGGAATCGATCAATCCCCAGGATCTTATGTCTATATGCTTGAAACAATTTGTGATCTGGGAGAAATCATCACCAAAAAAGATTCCTTTTTATTACTCAGATAACTACTCAAAATACCTTTTTAGTTTATAGATAGGTTTGCAACACGTATAAATACGCATTTTTAACCCTGTACATAATTTTTAAAAGAAAATTACGTTTTATATAAGTAAAGTTACTTAATTAAAAAAAGTTTACTTTTATTAAACCAATTTATGAACGAAGAACTATCAGAACCTATTACAGTAATTATTGCTGACGACCATGTGTTGTACAGAGCGGGCGTAAAAGCAGCTCTTAGCCAAAAAACAGACATCAAAATTATAGCCGAAGCAGATAATGGTATGCACCTTATTAATATGCTCAAATCTATACCGGTTGATGTTATTTTATTGGATATTCAAATGCCAGTAATGGACGGCATTCAGGCACTGCCCGAAATAAGAAAAGTTGCCCCCAATGCAAAAGTAATTATGCTTACTATGATGGATGAACATAGCATGATAACAAAACTGATGGAAATTGGTGCAAATAGTTATTTATCTAAAACAAGTGACAGCGAAATAATCTATGAGGCTATAAAAACATGTTACAAGGATGAGTACTATTTTAATGCATTAACAAACCAGGCTTTGTTGACCAATTTAAAACAACGCAACATCCAGATACCTCAGCAACTTGTAACGCAAGATGCGCAACTGAACGAGAAAGAGACAATGATTTTACGTTTAATGTGCGAAGAAAAAAGTACGAAAGAGATTGCAGATATAGTTGAGCTTAGCCCTCGTACTGTAGAAGCTTTAAGAGATAAGTTAAAAGTAAAAACAGGCACTAAAAGTACAGCAGGTTTAATTTTATATGCTGTAAAGCATAAACTAATTGAGGAAATATAATTTGAATTCATACTTTTTATAACTTTAAAATCTTCTTTTGTGGAAGATTTTTTTATTTAATATAACAGCATGAACTTTTTTAATTACAACGGAAAGATTTTTAGTGAAAATGAAAATATTATTGGCCCGGCAAACAGGGGGCTTCGCTACGGTGATGGCGTATTTGAAACCCTTAAATATAAAAATGGAAAAATTATTTTAGCTACTGAACATTTTCAAAGACTTTGGGAAGGAATGAAAGCACTTGACTTTGAAGTACCAATTCATTTAAGCTCAGAAAAATTATTAGTAGAAATACTTGCGTTGATCAAAAAAAATAAACTTAAAGAAGCAAGGGTGAGGCTCACTATTATTAGAAGTGAAGGCGGTATTTACGACCCAAAAAACAATATCCCAAACTATATTATTGAAGCTATAAAATTAAATGAAGACAATGGCTTTTTAAATATAAATGGTTTGCAAGTGTGCATTTATGAGAATGCAAAAAAATCAATTGATACATTTAGCAATTTAAAAACCAACAATTATTTACCTTATTTTATGGGTGCAAAATTTGCTAAAAAACAACATTGCAACGATGCACTTATTTTAAATAACAAGGGAGATATTTGTGATAGTACCATAGCAAATATTTTTTTTATAAAAGATAAAGTCATTTACACATCAGCGTTATCAGAAGGTTGTGTTGCGGGTGTAATGAGGAGTTGGCTCATTGATACATTAAAACAGTCAGGCTATAAAGTGCAAGAAGAAATTGTGTCAAAAAATTTGTTGCTTGATGCTGATGAAGTTTTTTTAAGTAACTCAATCTATAATATAAGATGGGTTGCAACTATTGAGAATAAGAACTACACGAATATTGAAATTCAAAAAATAAGTGAATTATTGCTAAGGAAATTTCCTGAAGTTTTTTGTTGATGGAATGGATAAAGTAACAGTTGTAAAAATTATAAAATAATAACAATGAAAGTAAATATTTTTTGGTTTAGAAGAGATATGAGGTTGGAGGATAATGCGGCTTTGTATCACGCATTGAAAACTGAATTACCTGTATTACCAATTTTTATTTTAGACAAAGAAATACTTGACAAACTTGAAAATAAAAAGGACAGCCGGGTTAATTTTATCATGGATACACTGCAACAAATGCAGGAAAAATTAGTTGCAGAAGGCTCTTCGTTAATTGTTTTAAACAGTACACCGGAAAAAGCTTTTATTGAATTAATAAAAGAATATGATGTTGAAAACGTTTTCGCAAATACAGATTACGAGCCTTATGCAAGGGAACGAGATGCAAAAATTGAGGCGCTTTTATCAAAGAAAGGAATAAAGTTTTTACAATATAAAGACCATGTAATTTTTGAAAAAGATGAAGTTGTAAAAGATGATGGAAAACCATACACAGTCTTTACTCCATACAGTAGAAAATGGAAAACAGTTTTAAATGAAAAGACTTTTGAAAGTTACTCAAATGAAGAGCACTATAATAACTTCTATAAAACTGCACCTCATAAAATTCCGACTTTAAAAGATATTGGCTTCCAAAAAAGTGACCAAGCGTTTCCCTCTAAAAGTGTAGATGCTGAACTGGTAAAAAAATATGCAGACCAAAGAAATTTCCCAGCTGTAAAAGGAACATCTCATTTGGGTTTGCATTTACGGTTTGGCACTATCAGTATTAGAAAACTGGCAAAGTATGCAACACCAAAATCAGAAACATTTTTAAATGAATTAATATGGAGAGATTTTTACCAGATGATATTGTGGCATTTCCCTCATGTTGGAAAAGGGAAATCTTTTAAGCCTGCGTATGATAATATTAAATGGTTAGATGATGAAGATGGATTTAATAAATGGTGTGAAGGAAATACCGGTTATCCAATAGTGGATGCAGGCATGAGAGAAATTAATGCAACAGGTTTCATGCACAATAGGCTTCGAATGATAGTAGCTTCTTTTTTGTGCAAACATTTACTGATTGACTGGCGTTTAGGAGAAGCTTACTTTGCAGAAAAGTTATTGGATTTCGATTTAGCATCTAACAATGGCGGTTGGCAATGGGCTTCAGGAAGTGGTTGTGATTCTGCTCCTTATTTTCGCATTTTTAACCCCTACTTACAAACAAAAAAGTTTGATCCCGATTTAAAATATATTACTAAATGGGTTCCTGAATTTGAAGAATTAACTTACCCAAAACCTATAGTGGAGCACACTTTTGCTAGAGAGCGTTGTTTAAAAGTATATAAAGAAGGTTTGGCGGTAGGCAATTAGTAATGGGAATGAGCAATTAGCAAAAGCCAAGAATTGCAATACTCAATAGAGAATGCAATTTAAATACTTTCTGGCTTATGGTCTATTGTCCATTGTCCATCTTCCCGTAAACTTCCATCAGTTTTTTTACCGCTGCCCTACCCTCTGCACCTAAATCTAAAGAGTATTTATTTACATAAAGGTCAATATGCTTCCGCATAACATCTTCGCTCATTTCTTGCGCATGGTCGCGTATGTAATCATTTAAAACAGGATAATTAGCAAACGCAAATTCTATACTTTGTTTTATTAAGAAATCAATTTGTTGCTGGGTTTGTATTGACAAAGTTTTCTTAACAACAATACCTCCAAGTGGAATTGGATTACCGGTAGTTTGCTCCCAATAATCGCCAAGATCTACAATTTTTACAAGTCCTTTATCTGCGTAAGTAAATCTATTTTCATGTATAATAACTCCAAGCCCCTTACCCTCTAAAACAAAATTTTCAATTTCATCGTAGCGTAAAAATATTTTATTTTTAGCTTTGGGATAAGCCAATGAAAACAATAAATGTGCTGTTGTGTTTTTTCCGGGAACGGCAATTAAACACTCTTCTACATTTGCATCTTGAAGAGCAACGCTGGTAATCAGTAATGGACCTACGCCCCTACCTAAAGCACTGCCGCTGTTTAATAAATTATATTGATGTTGTACTAAAGGCAAAACCCCATAGCTAAGTTTTGTAACAGCTAATTTCCCGTCGATAGCCCACTGGTTTAGCGTTTGTACATCTTCCAGAACAGGTTCAAAAGATAAATTACCGGTATCTATTTTATTATTCACCAAAGCATCAAAAATAAAAGTATCGTTAGGACAGGGTGAAAAACCAATTTGTATAGTTTGTTTGTGCATGATGCAAATAGTTACGGGTTATTGGTTGCGGGATGCGAGTTCGTCCACGATTTTTTGAAGATGATCATTAAGGTTTTCGATTGATTCTTTCATTTTCCAGTTTGTCTTTATGCGCTCTCCTACAAAATTACTAACGCTGCGCAATTGTAAAAAAGGAATATTTTCCTGAAGACAGACATAGTGAAAAGCTGCGCCCTCCATAGACTCAACATCGGGATCATACTTTTTAGCAAACATAGAAGTTTGTAAAAAATTATCTGTTACCGTATTTACAGTAATAGACTTTGCAGGTGTTAAGTTGAAATTATTTTCAATAGAATTTTCGAGCCATCCATTTTTGTAAGGAACGGCATTGGGATCAATGAATTTTTTTTCGAAAAGCGTAAAAAAAGCCTCGTCTTCATAAATTCCTAAATCTGCAAACGAATCGCTTTTTACATAAAACGTTTCGCCCAATGGAAATGAATTTTTGAAAGTGCCTGTAATACCTGCCTGAATTACAAAATCGTATGTGGTTTGTTGTAAACGCTTTGTGAGTGCATACATACAAGCAGGACTACCAACTCCAGTAATAAGAACATCCGCCGTTTTATTTTGCAATAAAAAGGGCGCAATTTCAAATTCTGTAGCTGCTACAACAAGTAGTTTCATTCTGCAAAGTTAGCCTCATCCGTTAAAGAATATTAATATTACCCGCTACCTTTGCAAAGACTTATAAATTGCGGAATGGTTTACATAACAAGGATTGAACATTTTAACGCAGCGCACAAACTTTTCAACCCGGGTTGGAGTAAAGAAAAAAACGAGGAGATTTTTGGGAAGTGTGCAAACGAGAACTGGCACGGTCACAATTTTGAATTATACGTAACTGTAAAAGGTGTACCAGATAAAGAAACTGGATTTGTGTTCGATGCAAAAAAATTGAGTATAATAATTAAAGAGCACGTTACAGATGTGCTTGATCATAAAAACTTAAATGTAGAGGTAGATTTTATGAAGGGTAAAATTTGCTCGATTGAAAACCTTGTGATTGGAATTTGGGAGCAATTAAAAAACAACTTGCCTGCACCTACACAATTACATGCTCTAAAATTGTATGAAACGCCGAGAATATTTGTGGAATATTTTGGTGAGTAAGAATAGTCAGAAAATAAATAAAAAAATTATGCAGTCAGTTTCAAATAAGGTAGCGGTTTTTAGAAAAGAACATTTTAATGCTGCACACAGGCTCAACAACCCAACTTGGGATGATGCTACCAACAAAGAAATTTTTGGGAAATGTAATAACCCACATTACCATGGTCACAATTACGATCTTATTGTAAGAGTTACGGGTGTGCCGGAAGCGGAAACAGGTTATGTAATGGACACTAAAAAACTAAGTGACCTAATAAAGGAAAAAGTGTTGGATAAGTTTGATCATAAAAATCTTAATGAAGATTGTTTAGAATTTAAAAACCTAAACCCAACAGCAGAAAACATTGTAATAGTTATTTATAATTTATTAAGACCTGATATAAAACCGGAATTGGATATACAATTACGGTTGTATGAAACGGAAAGAAATTTTGTTGAATATCCAGTGTGAAATGTGAATTGTGAGTTGTGAATTTTAGTAAATACGCGAGAGCAGTAGATAAAAGTTGAAAAAAGTTTTAATGGCCAAGGGCTGCGGGATAGAAGCGAAAATACTTTTGTGAGGAACGAACAAAAAACCTGCCTTTGCCGGCAGGCAGGTTGAAGCGTATAGCCCGGACAAACGATAAAAAATGGAATTAGGCGATAGCCCCAAAACATAAAAATAAAAAATAAAAAATGGCATACAAAAAAGTAGAGAGTTACGATGAAGATGTAACTGCAGGACTTATAAAAAATTACAAAGATAATATTGCATTACTCGGTGAAGATGTAGAAAGAGAGGGTTTGCTAAAAACACCCGAGCGTATTGCAAAAGCTATGCAGTTTATTACACAGGGTTACGGTCAGGATGCGAAAGCAATTTTAGATTCAGCACGTTTTCACGAAGACGTAAAGAAAATGATTATCGTAAAAGATATTGAATTGTACAGCATGTGCGAACACCACATGTTGCCCTTTTATGGCAAAGCACACGTAGCATATATTCCTAATGGATACATTACCGGCTTAAGCAAAATTGCAAGAGTGGTAGATGTATTTAGCAGGCGTTTACAAGTGCAGGAAAGGCTTACGAACCAGATAATGGATGCTATACAGGAATCTTTACAACCGCTTGGAGTAGCCGTTGTTATTGAAGCTTCGCATCTTTGTATGATGATGAGAGGTGTACAAAAACAAAATTCCGTTACAACAACATCTGCATTTACCGGGCAATTTGAACACCACGAAACGAGGAGTGAATTTATGCGATTGATAAGTTCGAAGTTGCATTAAAGCCATAAATTAAAAACATCTAAACTGATACTGCATTGTTGTGTGAGTACAAAATTTGTAGTATCAGTTTGTTTATATTTATTGTCAGTTAGCTCAAAAATTTCCACTGATTTTTTTTGAGGATCTGCAATAATATAATATTTAACTCCACACATTTCATAAAGATCAAATTTTGTATTTCTGTCTTTCAACCGAGTTGAGTGTGATGCAATTTCTAAAATAAGGGTCGGAGGAAACGTTATAAAATCTGTCTTAACTTCTCCGCATACAATCATACAATCAGGTCTAACGACTGTATCTGAATTAACAATCCAATCTATTTCATACAGAACCTCACAATTACAATCTATACAATTTGACTTTTCCAGTAAGTTTCCAATTGTTCGGGAAAATTTTGCAGAATAACGTTGGTGTTCATGATTAGGTGATGGACTCATCGCTTGCGGATGTCCTTTGATAAGTTCCCAATCTCCTTCCCACAATTTGTAATCGCTGTAAGTGTAAGTTTCTAATTCTAATATTTTATCAGAAATATTCATACATCAAATTTAAAATATATTTTTGAATATACCGTGCGCAAATGAATGCTGTTTGTGTGTGATTTAACAACCTTAAATTTAATTTTATGAAACACGCATTTATATTTCCCGGACAAGGTGCACAGTTTGCAGGAATGGGCAAAAATTTATATGATAACAACGATGCAGATAAAAAATTGTTTGAAGATGCAAATGATATTCTCGGCTTTAGAATAAGTGACATCATGTTTACAGGGAGTGACGAAGATTTGAAGCAAACAAATATTACACAGCCTGCTATATTCATTCATTCTGTTGCAGCATTTAAAAATATAGATGGAGCAAAACCGGATATGGTTGCGGGACATTCTTTGGGAGAATTTTCAGCATTGGTAGCGAACGGAACATTGAATTTTGCGGATGCATTAAAGCTGGTATCTGTAAGAGCTCAAGCCATGCAAAAAGTATGCGAAGCAAACCCAAGTACTATGGCGGCTGTGCTAGGTTTAGAAGATGAAAAAGTGGAAGAAATTTGCCAACATATAACCAACGAAACAGGCGAAGTAGTAGTGGCTGCAAATTATAATTGTCCGGGGCAATTGGTAATAAGTGGAAGCCTTGCAGGAATTGAATATGCCTGTGCTCAAATGAAAGAAGCAGGTGCAAAACGTGCATTGGTTTTACCTGTTGGTGGAGCGTTTCATTCACCATTAATGATTTCTGCAAAAAATGAATTGGAGGCAGCAATAAACAGTACACTTTTTAATACTCCTAACAGCCCTGTTTACCAAAACGTAGTTGCGATGGCAGTTACAGACCCTAATAAAATAAAAGAAAATTTAATAGCACAACTTACTGGACCGGTAAAATGGACACAATGTGTGCAGGCAATGATTGCTGATGGAGCTTCACATTTTACAGAATGCGGACCTGGAAAAGTATTGCAGGGATTGGTAATGAAGATTAATAAAGAGATGACTGCAGAATCGGTCAATTAAAACTTTAAAATCAACACTTTTAATAAAACGGGCTTTCTCAAATTAAGAGAAAGCCCGTTTGTTTTTTTAAAGAAAGATTTTGATAGCCCAATTAGTATTTAAACTAATCACATTATTTATAAAGTCGAAAGCACGCTATTCATTGAGCGAACAGCATCTGCACTTTTTGCAAAGGCAGCTTTTTCTTCATCATTCAAATTATAATCTACAATTTTTTCCCAACCATTTTTACCAATAATAACGGGCACGCCAATACAAATATCACTTTGCCCATATTCACCATCTAAATAAACACAGCAAGGAATCATTTTTTTCTCATCGCGAATTATCGATTCCACCACTGCGGCGCCTGCAGCCCCTGGTGCATACCATGCGCTTGTACCAAGCAAACCAGTAAGAGTAGCACCACCAACCATAGTATCTGCAGCCACTTTTTGCAATTGTTCTGCACTTAAAAATTGAGAAACCGGCACACCGCAATATGTAGCTAATCTTGTAAGTGGAATCATAGTTGTATCACCATGTCCGCCAATAACATTTGCAGATAAATCATTTGCACTACAAGCTATTGCCTGCGATAAATAATAACGAAAACGTGCACTATCCAACGCACCACCCATACCAATTATTTTTTCTTTTGGTAATCCAGTTTCCTTTAATGCCAAGTACGTCATAGTATCCATCGGATTACTGATAACTACAATTATACAGTTAGGCGAATATTGTAAAATATTTTTTGCAACAGTTTTTACAATGCCTGCGTTAATACCAATTAACTCTTCACGGGTCATACCTGGCTTACGGGGAATACCAGATGTTATAACAGCTACCGTACTTCCTGCAGTTTTGCTGTAGTCATTTGTACTGCCAATAATTTTCGTATCAAACCCTTCCAATTGGGCAGTCTGCATTAAATCCATTGCCTTTCCTTCTGCAAATCCTTCTTTAATATCAACTACTACAAGTTCATCACATAATTGCTTACGGGCAATGTTATCAACACAAGATGCACCAACGGCGCCGGCACCAACAACTGTTACTTTCATGATTTTTTATTTGGTGGTAAATTTTTTTTTGCAGAGCAAAGGTAATTGATAATGTATTTTTTTGTAGATAATTTAAGGGAATCGATGTAGAAAAATTTAAAACTAATTATACCTATAACCTTAATTAACTTTTTAACTTATTAGAAGCAGCAAAGCAATTATTTTTACCACTTATCCCTTATGCCAATATGAAAAACCTACTCATGACTGCAATACTATTTGCGGTTTATTGTACTGTACTTGCCCAGAATAAAACAACACTTACAGCATTATTTGACAAAAACATAAAAACCGTAAAACTGCGATGGCAAAATATATCTGATGTACTTTCATACAGCCTTCAAAGTAGCATGGATAATAATACGTTTAAAGACATTTTCAATTTTAAAGCAAATGATGTATCAGTCGGAGATTTTATCAAGTATAACGACAATAATCCTGCAGAGGGTAAAAATTATTATCGGTTAAAAATTTATAAAACTAATAATAAGGTAGAAACTTTACCATCTGTAATGCTTGTAAGCGGGAATACCGAAAATACCTGGTTGGTATATCCCATGCCAGTTGGTCAGGTTATAAATTTACAATATACGGGCAACAATGCCCTTGATGGTGTGATCACCGTTTTAATAGAAAGCGTAACCTCAGGAACTGTATTTACAAGGTTACGGCTTGCATCTACAACGAGAAAAATAACTATCCCTATTTCAAATATTGGAAAAGGTACTTATGATATTAAAATTTACGTAAGCAACAATATAGTTTGGAACCAACGAATCATAAAATATTAAAGTGCTGCAGCAATCAATTTAAAATCTGGATGGTCTGAAAAATCCATCTTAAAATCTCCTTTTTTGCTATATAAAAAAATGGAAGGGACACTCTTTACCTCATAAAATGAACTTAAAAATCTTTTGCTGTCATATCCAACATGAATATTAGGATAAGCTGCAAGATTTAACTCCTTGTAAAATTTTCTAACGCTCTCATAAGAAAGTGAACTTGCAAGTATAATCTCCGTGTTTTTAAAAGATTTGATATTTGAAATCAGGGATTCCGTTGCATGTACACAATGGTCACAATCAGGGCTAAATACCATAACAATTACTGCCTTTTTTTTCTTTAAATTATCTTTAGTATATAGGATACTATCGGGTGAAAGCATTAAACTAAACGGTGGAATTGTGGGAATTCTTTTATATGCAGGCTCTTGAGGCTGCTGAACTTGAGCGCTTACACCTCCAAAAAATAAAGCTGATAATATTACAAGAAACAATGTTTTCATTTTACAAATTTTGTGCAAATTAGTTTATCCAATACTCCCAAATTAAACATTAAGCCAATTTTAATCCTGTTGGCAATCTTTGATGTAAATAATGCACTCGGGGAATAAATTAATCTTCTTTACCGCCTTTATCCCCTACAAAAAACTGATCCTTGTTTTTAAACAGCACATTAAAAGTTGTTAACGATCCGTAGCAACGGGTAATATATTGTTGAATATTTACCTTTTCTTCGTCCGTTAATTTCTTGTGGCTGTTTATATTTTGTTCTAAAACTCTAAGCCTATCCCTAAGCATGACAATTTTATGAAAAAAATCTTCAATGGGAATTTCTTTTGGCTTCAATGTTTTGTCAGCAGTTTGTAACAACATTTTTCCACCAAGCCATTTATCACTAAGTGCAACAGTTTCTCCCAAACCTCCCCACATTTTCAAAATCTTAAGCAGCGATTTTTCAACTTCTGATGAAGTTTCAATTTCTACAGTAACATTTTCAGGTATAATTTCTTCCAACTTATTATCTTCCTTATCAATTTCTTTAATACCGCTATCAATAAATGAGATGATAAACGTGGCATACTTAACAGCAACGATAACACCTGCCCCGTGTAGCGAATGCTGTAAACGTGTTCCTATTCCTAAAGTAAGCTGATCCATAATAATTTTTTTACCAGACAAATATATTGTAGAATCTAAATTTCTAAATTTTTGCTCAAATAATATCAATTTCATTTTTACCCATAGCCGAAGTTTGGCTTAAATGAAGAATTTTCCACTACTTTTGCAGCCAACAAAAAAACAGCTATAATGGCAACTACACAAGATATACGCTCTGGTCTCATTATTAAAGTTGACGGAAGTTTAT
>JBBRPX010000075.1:0-14573 GCA_038227505.1 Chitinophagales bacterium | reverse complement strand
TGTCTTAAATCGATTCGTTTGTAAGTTGTTTTCATATGCAATTTTAAACATTTTTAAGGGTTTAAAAGTTGCGTTAGATGTCGGAACCGGCGTGTCGCTTGCAGGTAACACAATATTATGCGAAACTCCCCAATATTCCCAATTTTCAATCTCCTCTCTATCACCCCCTTAATCACTGTAATTTCGTGTTGTCGATTTAGCATGTTTAATTGTCAAACAATTTTATTTTACAGGTATTAATTGATTAATAAACAACAAACTAAGCACTGTATAATATTATTGTCTTATGTGTTCGGTCTACCTCTGTAAAGGTCGTCCAGCGGGCTTTCTATGTTTATCAAAAACTCCTTCTTCACATGCAAATACCGCTGCGTGGTCTCTATATTAAAATGCCCCAGTATCTCTTTTATAAACAACACATCCACCCCCTTTTCCAGCAAATGCGTTGCAAAACTGTGCCGAAGGTTATGAAAACTCAGCGATTTTAATATCCCCGCCTTGTTCTTCGCATCTGTAAAAATCTGTTGCGCACTCCTACTCGTGTAAGGCTTCCCCTTTTCTGTGCCTTCAAAAACATAATTCACAGGCTTCACCTCACTCATTTTATAATATTGTTCCAGTACATCAAGTACCATCGGGCTCAACCGCACATACCTGTCTTTTTTGCCCTTGCTGCAGTGTATAAACAGTTGCTTTCGTTCCCTGTCTATATCTTGCAGGCGCAGGTTTATTACCTCGCTCACCCGCAACCCTGCGCTGTATGCCACAAAAAGTATGGCCTTGTGTTTTAGGTTTCTTGGAGATGCAAAAAGCCGCCGCAACTCCTCCTCGCCAAGCACTTTGGGTAGTTGCAGGTGTTTTTTGGGCCTCGGTAATTCCACAAAAAATCGCTCATGCCCAAGCACCTGTTCATATAAAAATTTCAACGCATTCAGCCTGCTGTGTATCGTATTTTCGCTCAGTTGTTGTTTGTGTATGCAGTCGTGTATATACCTTTTTATAGCAGCTATTTCAAGCCCATCGGCTTTCACATTTTTCAGCGTTTGCAAAAATACCGCTATCTCGTTTCTGTAGGTTTTTTGGGTAGAGGTGCTGTATCCTTTTAGTTGCAGGTGCTCCATAACTGTGTTCAGCAATTGCAGGTTATAATGGCTTACTGTATGCAGCAACATAGCACTTTTTGGCGCAACGGGCTTTTGTTCGTTCACTCCTTTTTGCTGCGCCGCTTTTATTTTATTCAACTGCGCACGCAGTAATTTTTTATCTATGTAGGCAACATCCTCCATTTTTTTGCAAAGCTCATCAAAACAAACTTTTGAGCAGGCAATATGCCAGCAGGCTTTTACACTGTTCCATTTTATACCCTTCACCTTTTTTACCGCCTGTTGCAAAAACTGGCTTTTTGTAAACAGCAGTTCAATTCTCAATTCACTGTTTTCGTCATTAAATACGGTGGGTTTAATGGTAGGCAAATTGCTGCCATTGTTCGGCAAAGCAACCTTTCTTTTTTTCAAAATATCTAAACCGCCTCCATCAATAGGCATGGTTGCCCCTTGCGGCAAAAGCTTACAAGCCGTGCGGTTGGCAGTAGTATCAGCAATATGCCATCCCTTGTGGGTCTTACTCCACCTGGCATCCGTATTTTCTTTCAGCCTGGCTGTTTTATTGGCGTCATAATCAAACAGCAACAGTATTCTATCTTGCCCACGGTGCTGTATAAATTTATAAATAATCGCCATATTTTCTGCAGACTGCTCACGGCTTTGCCGTCCCTCAGTCCCATTGTTTTCTAAGGTTATAACAGTCAGTAAATTATTTTCAAGATAAACATAAATTCTTATTACAAAAAATCTATAACCATATTTCTCCCACAACCTATTACATAATATCCATAAAATAAATCCACCTCCGGCCGCAACCCAAAACCTCGAAACCTCCAACCCCAAACCCGTCACACAAACTCCGCAACACATTTATCATTCACCATCTCCAACACTTCATCCCCGTTATTTGTAATTTTAATTCGTCATTGTTAATTAATAAATTTACCAGTTCATCATTCGCTATTAATAACCCTCCCCCAATCATCATTGGTGTCCCACCACCCTCATCCCATAATGCCTCCCATGGTGTGCCATTTCATTCCCTTCCATACAGCCCACTTTTAACCAAAGTAAATAAGCTGTCTTATCAGGCACTACAAATTGAAACACAACTATGGTGTCATAAACTTGATCAAAGTAAAACAGGCCAGATCTTTCATCCTCTACCCTAAGGCTGTTGTCCACCATCGCATCGCCGGTTAGCAGTATGGCTTCAAAGTAATAAGCCGTCACCAGGCCATTGTGTTTTTTTATGCAACCAGCACTTACAGGCACATGGAGCGTAAGCTTGCCGTTGTTGTTTTTTACCTTATAAACTTCTTTGTAGAGCGCATCTAGCGGATGCTCCTTTTGCAGATCAAACCCCTGCAACAAACTGTAATTGTAAAAGCCGGTCAGCTTTTTGGCACTTCTCATTTTGCCCGACAGCCGCACATTCATTCTTCCAAGCATCCACTCAGTAAAAGGTTTGAGTTTGGTAAGAATTTGTTTTGCAGCTCCGCTGCAGGTTTCCGCCGCCATTTCAGCCAGTTGCAAATTAATAAAAGAGGTTTTTCTTTTCGCTCTAATATAATCGCCTTCCCTGCTGTGTACTATGTGATACTTTTCTGGGTCAGGGTTCATATTGTCTGTAATTCTCTTTTTCTTCATACCCCAAATTAATGGTTTTCTCATTCCCCCCACAATACCCCTAACTCAACCTGCATATTTCCCAAGTCGAATTCCCTGAAATCCTAGTTCAGTCTTTTACCGTTCACCCGTTTCATATCAGCAACAGGCATCGAAGATGCAGAAAAGGTTTTGGGAAGGTACAGGGAAGGTGCAGGGAAGGTACAGGGACCTTTACCCATAGTAACCCCTTATAAACGCCGGTGCCTCGTCCTAAAATAACTATACAGGTTAATAAATAAATCCTGATGTGGTTATACACGGTTATACTATATGAAACAGCCGACGGTACAGTTATTTCAACCCACCCGCTATTATCCTTCGCATTCCATATATAATCCAACACTCATCATTCATCATCTGTCATCACTCATCATCCACCATTCATCTTCCATCATTCCCGATCCTCGCTCCTCAAAACTGAAAATAAATAAAAGAACTGCTGCTCTCTTGGCTCAATATCAGCAACACCAGCATAGCGCTCCATATAAGCCCCAACACCCACCAAGGCAGTTTCTCAGCCACACCCAATACCCTCCGATTTCTCATATACCAGTGCGCCCCCAGCATGCAAACAATTATTACAGCTACTTTTAAAATGCTAAGGTTGCTTAGCAGCATGGCGCCGTTGTGTACGCCACCAAACATAGCAGCCAGCAGACGCCAGGCAGCTTTAAAATCAGGCGCCCTAAAAAACACCCAGGTTACATTCACCAAAAAAAACGTAAACAGGGCATACAAAAAATTGGCAGATGGCAGCGTCTTTAAAAACTTGGGCGCACCAATACCACGCAGCGCAATAGCTGCATCATGTACGCCACTCGGCTGCAGCCGCAGCTTTGGCTTCACATCCTGTATAAACTTTTCAGCCATCAGGTAAAAACCATGCAGTGCACCCCATACCACAAAGGTCCAGTTGGCACCATGCCACAGCCCACCCAGCAGCATTGTAATAAGCAGGTTTATATAAGTTCTAAAAGTACCCAGGCGATTGCCACCAAGCGGTATGTATAAATAATCTCGCAGCCAGGCTGAAAGCGTAATATGCCAACGCCGCCAAAAGTCACTAAAGCCAGTGGCAGCATAGGGATACAAAAAGTTTTCGGGCAGCACAAACCCAAGGCAGGCAGCCACTCCAATAGCACAGGTACTGTAGCCCGCAAAGTCAAAGAAGATCTGCCCGCTAAAAGCAAGCACACCCATCCAAGCATCCAGCCCGTTCAGCGCCTCTCTTGCATTAAACACAGTGTTCGCCGGCCCTGCAAGCATGCTGTCCGCCAGCACCACTTTCATAAACAGCCCGAGGGTAACCAACAGCAATCCCTGCATCAGTTGCTTTCTATTAGCAGTGCGTGGGCTTTCAAATTGCGGTACAAGTTGCGGTGGGCGCACAATAGGCCCTGCTACCAGGTGCGGAAAAAACGTAACAAACAACGAAAAGTCCAGCAACGACCGCACGGGCTCACTCTTCTTTTTATACATATCAATCGTATAGCACAACGTGGTAAAAGTATAAAAAGATATGCCTGCCGGCAGAATAATATTCGGCTTTGCAGGTTGGTAATGCATGCCCAGTGCATTTACAAGCGCAGTAAAGTTTTCCAGCAAAAAGCCGCCATATTTAAAAAAGCAAAGCATGCCCAGGTTACCGCAAAGGCTCAGCACCAGCAGCAGTTTGCGCTTATGTTTGTTTGGTTCGGTATAAAGTGCCCGCCCCACAAAGTAATCTACTATGGTAGCAAGCCAAAGCAGCAGTATAAATGGAGTGTTCCATGCAGCATAAAAAACATAACTCGCAAGCAATAGGTTTATCTTTTTTACTTTCCACGGCAATGGCAGGTTATGCAAAACAAGCATCACCGCAAAAAATACCATAAAAGTGTAAGAGTTGAATACCATGGCAAATAGGTTTAAAAATTACAAGTAGGTTTAGTTAACCGCCAAAGGGCTTTTCACAAACTTCCAGCCCTTATCGTGTTCAAGTATCAGGGCAAGGTTTCGGGTAAACACCCTTGCATCTGCCTGCTTAAGGTGCGAAAACTCGGGGCAAACAAAATGGTCAATAGCAGGGTAGTCTTTAAAATGTACACCGCCAACCCCCGTTGCAGCCAATAGCTTATCCCAGTACATTGCTCGTGGAAAACCTTGTTTTTCCCCGTCCCAATAAGGACCACTCGATGGTGTTCTTACAAATATTACCTGCCCTCCCCGCTGCTTTATTTGCTCAATATCTTTGTGTATAGTAGCTATCATGGAGTCTGTTTTAGCGGGGTTTGCAGGTAGATCTTTACTCGTCATTCGATAAAAATCCCATAACCCCGTAACTTGCTTTTGCAGCGTTATATCGCTTTCAAATCGCTTCGTCATTATGTTTTGCCGCTCAAAACTAACAGGGTTAAAGTCCCTTGGACAGGGGTTCGGTAGCGCAAATACGCCTTTTCGTTTAGGTATCGGCAAACCTTCCAGCATGGATGTAAGCGATAGATGATTCTTATCTAAAAACACCAGTCGCTTTTCCAGTTGCTCGTTAACTAAAAAGCTAAAACGCTGCGCAGGTGTCCGTTTCTTAAAATATTTAACTTTATCCGCAGGGTCCGTTATGTTGTGGGGCGATGTGCTGAAGAAAAGTCCTTCAGTAACATCAATTACAAGTTTACCTTTAAAATCTTTATCTGCTGCCAGGTCGTCAAGTATAGCCAGTGGTGAGTTTCCTTCAATGGCAAGCTGTATAGCATGGTCGCCCGTGAGTTGTTGCCAGGTCGCAATGTCAAGGTCAAATTTGTTGCGGGATGAGCCAATAAAAACGGTAGCCTTTTCCGCAGATTCATATACCATCGCCCGTTTATCTGCCCAAAGGTCTTCGCCATCATCGTACGATATGTTTATGCCTTGGTTTCTCAGGTAAATTTCCCAGCCCACAAAAAAACTGAGTATAATTATCAACATTAAAATACCCGCTTTTGTAAAAGATGTTGTTGGCATGTATAAGCATTTATTGGGTAAAAATTAAATGGTGGTAAACAAATGGCCGTTCTTATTGTCGTTCGTAAAATCTCAAGATATTTATCTGTGCCTACTATGGTTGCAAAATAAATATAATATCTCAAACAATATAATATTTTATTAATATATTTTTGGGGGATGATGTGGGTGGAGTTGGTTATAGACTTTCTGTCCCAAACTAGCGTTCGTTATATATTGGCAGAAAGCGCTTCTTGATATTACATTAACAATTTATGGTATAGTAATAGCGAATGCTTTAGAGTAAAAAATGCTAAATTCAAAATAGAAATAAATGAGCCAGGAGTCAAAAATTGCACAGTTAGGTATTCTAAATATCCTTAACCAAATGAAGAATCCCCTAACAAATATTCGCTTATGTGTAGATATGTTAGAGAAAGATGATGTCATTGACATTGCCCAATGCAACCACATTATTAAAACAAGTGCCATTAGTTTAGAGAACTCTATAAGAGATCTCGTAACATCCTTCCACGACCTTGGGGTAACCATTCACTTGGACGCAGATAAAGCAGCTTTCCATTCTTTGCACGAAGATTAATACTACGCATGCACTTTTACGCATATACTGCAGCTACCCAGCTTACATATTACGCTGTTTTGGTTAGTTGGATGCCTTTTTGCTGTCTACATACAAATCACCCGCTATGAAAACTTTTATCACCTGCATCATTATATTTTTAAATGTTGATGGCTTTGCACAACTGCATTCAGGCACGCCGGTAGTACAATCTAAAACGCAACCCGTTCCCAATTCGGCTACTTCCGAAAAATCAGCCCCTCCCCAGCGCATCAATATTCCAATTGCGGCCAATCCGGTTGCACCTATATACCCTGGTGCCGATGTAAAAGCAGTGGTAATGCCAAACCAGCTTATTAACCGCCGACTACGCCATCAGGCACACAACCTACCCAAAAAGAACCGCTGTCTCCAATAGAATCTACCAATACTTTACACCCAAACCGCCCTCAAAGGGAAGAAGCTTCGAGAACAAACCAAGCAGTTGCAGCACCGGTTAATATACCCTCAAGTAGCAATGCAATCAGCAGCAACCAATACAGCCCCGGTAAGCTAACAAGTGTTCCTTACAAAGCACCCGTTTTAAATATAACTAAAAAGAACGTACCTGTTAAACCCCCTGCAGGTAAAAAACCAATAACAAATAAAAAGCCCGTTAGTTACAACGGAGCTTTCAAATAATATAAGTAATTGCTTTGGTCTATGTTATCCTAGGGCAACTCTTTTAAATTCTGTTAGTTTAAGGTCTGCGCTCGTTGCCTTCAAATATTCCGCTACCGATTTTGCATTGTCTTTTACAAAAGGTTGTGCAAGCAAAGTATTGTCTTTTAAAAACTTGTTCATTTTACCAAGGGCAATTTTCTCAGCCATTTCTGCGGGCTTACCTTCTGCTTTAATTTGCTCTATAGCAATATCTTTTTCACGTGCAATAGTTGCAGGGTCAATAGAAGACTCATCAATAGCTAATGGATTCATTGCAGCAATTTGCATGGCTACATCTTTTCCTGCCTCAGCAGCTTCTTCCGTCATCCCAACCAATACACCCATGCGATATGCACCATGTATGTAGCTTGCAACAAAAGGAGCTTCTACTCTTTCAAATTTTTGCAATTCAATTTTCTCTCCAATTGCAGCAACTTTATCATTAATAATATCAGAAACCTTTGCACCGTTGATTTCAACGTTAGCCAATTCATCAGCAGTTTTTACATTGTTTGCAATAGCTGCATCAGCAATAGTTTGAGCAAATGCAACGAAATCTGCATTTTTGCTTACGAAATCAGTTTCGCAGCTAATGCATAATACGATGCCTGCTTTTTTATCAGGAGTTGTTTGCGCTATCACCACCCCTTCCTTCGCTTCACGATCACTGCGCTTTGCAGCTACTTTTTGTCCTTGCTTGCGAAGCCAGTCAATAGCTGCTTCAAATTCGCCGTTGCTTTCAACCAAAGCTTTGCGACAATCCATCATACCGGCACCTGTGGCCTGACGTAATTTATTTATATCTGCTGCTGTTATTGTTGCACTCATATTAATAGCCCCTCCAAAACCTCCCCGAAAGGGAGGCTTTTGCACCTCACAAATCGGAGAGAATTTTAATTTTAATGTTTTAGAAATTTAAATATTGTTGTAAATTATAAAGTTCCTAATAGTCCGCCTTCGGCGGATTTAGGGGGCTTTACTTTCCAGCTGCTGGTCTTCTGCCACCTGCGCCAGGTCCTGCAACTCTACGCTTTGGAGCGCCACCTGGGCCACCTGCGCCTGGACCACGACCACCACCACGTCTTCTATCATCACCACCATCTTGTTTGTTTTCAAAACGAGCAGCTTTTGCTTCTGCACTTTCTTCATTATCGTCGTTGCTTTCTTCGTCTTTGTTGCTGTTACGCTCTTCCAAACCTTCAGCAA
Organism: Chitinophagales bacterium; assembly: GCA_038227505.1. Lineage (GTDB taxonomy): Bacteria > Bacteroidota > Bacteroidia > Chitinophagales > Chitinophagaceae > Ferruginibacter. The sequence continues at coordinate 6,353 of JBBRPX010000075.1, read as the reverse complement.
TAGCTGCAGTAATGTAGTTTACAATAATAGCAATAGATTTTGTAGCATCATCGTTTGAAGGAATAGCAAAATCAACTTTATTAGGATCAGAGTTGGTATCAACCATACCGAAAGTACTGATGTTTAAACGCTTTGCTTCAGCCAATGCAATATGCTCGTGCCCTATATCAACCATAAACAAAGCAGAAGGTACACGGCTGATGTTAGCAATACCACCTAATACTTTCTCCATTTTTTCCTTCTCACGGGTAAGTGTTAAACGCTCTTTCTTGTTTAGGTTTTCTGCGCTGCCATCACCAAGCATTTTTTCGATGCTCTGCATTTTCTTAACACTCTTACGTACAGTATTAAAGTTTGTAAGCATTCCACCTAACCAACGCTCTGTTACGAAAGGCATGTTCACACGCTTTGCGCTCTCCTGTACTATTTCTTTTGCCTGCTTTTTTGTGGCAACAAACATAATTTTTTTTCCACTGCGTGCTACAGCTTTAAGTGCCGCAGCTGCTTCCTGTAAACCTTCTACAGTTTTATTAAGATCAATAATATGAATACCTTTTTTTTCTGCAAAAATGTATGGAAGCATTTTAGGGTTCCACTTTTTCTTTAAGTGACCAAAGTGAACGCCTGCTTCAAGTAACTGCTGTTGTAAGGAAGTGTTATTTTCCATTGTATATGATTAAAATAATTTTTAAAAATTGTGAAACCTGATAAAACACTAAATCTTGTGTCCAATATCTTGTGTCTAACATCTATCCTATTAACGCTTGCTAAACTGGAATGATTTTCTTGCTTTTTTACGGCCTGGTTTTTTACGCTCTACCACACGAGAATCACGTGTTAAAAAACCTGCAGCTTTAAAAATTGGGCGATACTCAGCATTTACTTCAAGCAATGCACGAGCTATTCCTAATTTTGCAGCTTCTGCCTGTCCTTTTACGCCACCACCTGTAGCATTTATTACTATATTAAATTTATCAATAGACTCTATTGATTTAAGTGGCGCCTCTACCTGGTTTTGTAGATAAATTAGTGGGAAATACGTTTTGTAGTCTTTTCCGTTTACAGTTATAGCACCTTCTCCTTTGCTAAGGAAAACACGTGTTACCGCTGCTTTTCTGCGACCTAATGCGTTTTTTTGCTTTTCCATTTTTTATAGTTGTGGGTTGCTGTTGTCCGTCGTCCGTTGTCCGTCGTTCTTAGCGCTCCTTTATTATTTACGATTAAAGTTTAGATCTTGAGGTTTTTGTGCACCGTGCGGATGTTCTGCACCTGCATATACAAATAATTTTTTGTACATCTGGCGACCAAGTTTGTTTTTTGGAAGCATGCCTTTTACAGCTCTTTCCAAAACAACTTCCGGACGACGAGCCAAAAGGTTCTTAGCCTTTTCACCTTTCTGTCCACCAGGGTAACCACTAAAAGTTAAATACGTTTTTTCGTCCATCTTGTTACCTGTAAAAACTACCTTCTCGCAGTTTGTAATAATAACATTGTCTCCGCAATCTACGTGTGGGGTATAGTATGCTTTGTTCTTACCTCTAAGTATAGCGGCAATCTTAGCACACATGCGACCCACGGTTTGATTAGTACCATCCACAACGTACCAGTTGTGCGTAACGGTAGCCTCGTTAGCATGTTTTGTAGTGAAATGTAATTTGCTCATTGTTTTTTTGTTTAAGTGAGACTGCAGCTATCCCCGCAGCTTTTTTTAATGAGGTGCGAAAGTAGTGTATAAAATAGTTTTAAAATAACTATTTACAAAGCTTTTTATATTGAACATTCACAACTATATGATTATCAACAAAAAATTATTACATTTTAAACCATCTATCAAAAGTCATACAAAAAAATAGAACGGGTTAGGGCAAAACAAACTGCCTTATTTGCTCAAACAGCAAGTTTGAAAGCATTAATGGAAAGTAAAAAAGTAATTCATGGTAAAATTCCAAAAGAATACCAAGCCAATTACCAAAAACTTTGTAACATAAAAGTTTATCTTAAAAAACCGCACCATTAAAAATAATAGGAGACTATTTATTGCTAAACCTGCAACAGAAATTAAAAGGAATTTTAAGAACTGCCCAGGTATTGGTTGATGATACCCTTCAAAAGTCCAGTACCGGTTCCATAAAAAATTGTTTATTACAGCAAACGAGAAACCTATGGCATTGGATAAATATTTGTTTAGGCCAATTTTTTCTTTACAAAGCCAGGTAATAAAAAAATCAATCCCTACTCCCATTAAGCCCACAACACCAAATTTTAAAAACGCTATATTAAACATGGCTAAATGAAATAAACTTTAGTTGTGCTTTTGTGTATTGGAAAATTGAGGATCAATCTTTGTTAGTGTTAGACGACGTGAAATAACTATTCCATGCTTTCATTTATATTATCCATTTACCTTTGCAGCTAACATCCATAAAAATGATTTCGGCAGTACAGAATGATAAAATATTTGCAAGAAAGTCTATTTGGTTGGTTGCTATTTTTATAGCCATCAAATTAATTTTATCCTCTTTCCTTAACCTTGGCAACGACGAAAGTTATTATCTAACTTACGCAAAACAACTTCAAATTAATTATTTTGACCATCCCCCAATAGTTGCGCTTTGGTTGAAATTTTTTACTGCAAACCTTGCATTACAGGATCACCTTTTTTTTATACGCCTTGGTAGCCTTGTTGCCTGTGCCATTTCCTCTTTCTTTATATACAAAACCATTACCGTTATTAGTACTGCAAGGGCGGGCTTTGCAGGTGTATTCCTTTACAATATTTCGTTTTATGCCTCTATAACTGCTGGGCTATTTATTTTTCCCGATACGCCGCAAATGGTATTTTGGACGGCAGGCATGTATTTTATAACGCAGGTATTAAAAGATGATAGAAAACTTTTGCCATGGCTTTTATTTGGGGCTTGTGCCGGGCTTAGCATTATGAGTAAAGTGCATGCTGTGTTTTTATGGGGCGGTGTATTTTTGTATGCGGTGTTTTACAAGCGTTCTTGGTTCGCCAACAAAGGATTCTATATTTCAGCAGTAGTTACAGCGGTAATTATTTCACCTATACTTATTTGGAACATTCAAAACGATTTCATTACTTTTCGTTTTCATGGGGAAAGGGTGGTGGTAAATGAAAAGAGCGGGTTTAACTTTATGGGCTTGCTGAGAGAAACTGTTGGGCAGATTATTATAAACAATCCTTTTACAATTGGGTTGATTATTTTATTTTTTACAAACAAATACCAGGCAAATACCAGCAATGCTATAAAAGTTTTTAAGTTGATGGGCATTCCGCTGTTGATCGTTATTTTTTTACTCTCTATGTTCCGTACAACTTTACCGCATTGGAGTGGCCCCGCTTATATTGCTCTATTGCCAATAGCAGCGATTGGCTTGGCAGAAATGAGCATTGCAAAATTTAAACTCTTTACAAGAGCCGCCTTTGCCTACAACATTATTTTAATAGTGTTAATAATAGCTGCAGTAAATTTCTATCCCGGCACATTCAACAAAGAAGTTGGTGTGGCATTTGGCAAAAATGATATTAGTTTAGATGCTTATGGTTGGAAGGAAGGTGGAGAAAAATTCGCCGCAATTTATAAAGCAAGAAATCCGTTATCAACAGCTCCCATGGTGTGCAACACTTGGTGGGGCGCCCACGATGAATATTATTTTGCCAGACCGCTAAATATAAAAATGATTGGCTTGGGTTCCGTATTAGATGTTCACCATTATGCATGGAGGTTAAAATACGATACCATTAATATTAAAATCGATACAGCGTATGCCGTTGTGCATTCGTACGACTACTTTAATGCAGGCAAGGCATTTGCAAATTATTACAGCAAAATAGATTCCATTGCAACCATACCAATTACCAGGAGTAATAAGCTTGCTTATAATTTTTATGTGTACGAGTTAACAGGCTGGAAAGGCAAGTATTAATGCTTGCGCTCCCCAAACATTTCAATTACCTTTTTAAAACGGTAATCAAAAATGCCCTTTAGCTGCTGTTTTACAAACAAGGTATTTGCAATATCTCCCAAAAACCAAAAGGGTAATTTGTAGTGTACATAATCGGTCATTTCTACACCGCCCGGCACTTCTTTAAAATGATGCTGGTGATGCCACAATTCGTATGGCCCAAAACGTTGCTCATCTACAAAAAACTTGTGCTGCTCCACATGTGTGATCTCCGTCATCCAATATAAAGGAATGCCAAGTATAGGGTGCACTTTATATTCTACTATCTGCCCAGGATACATAGGTCCCATATTTTTTGAGAGGATCTTAAAATTTAAATTATCAGGTGTTATTTCTGCAAGGTTAGCTGGGTTACTAAAAAACTCCCACGCTTTTTCAAGAGAACATGGTATAAATTGAACGGTGCTTAGGTTATAAACTTTACTCATTTTATTATTTACTGTTTGTGTAAAAATTAATTTTTTATAGCTTCTTTTTAATTACTTTTCAGCGGCAGAATTTATACTTACAAAACACATTACATGCAGGCATACCGTGAACAACTTCAACGCAAATTTAGCGAAGAGTACAGCAAATTAAACAAAGAACAACAACTTGCGGTAGATACTACCCAGGGACCGGTAATGGTAATTGCGGGTCCGGGAACTGGCAAAACACAAATACTTGCTGCACGCATCGGTAAAATTCTTTTGGAGCCTGACAATGCGCCCGAAAACATACTCTGCCTTACTTACACAGATGCAGGTGCCATTGCCATGCGCAGAAGATTACAACAGTTTATTGGTGCCGATGCATACAAAGTAAACATCTACACTTTCCATGCTTTTTGCAACGATGTTATACAGGATAATTTATCGCTTTTCGAAAAAAACTCGCTGGATGCAATTTCAGAACTGGAGAACATACAATTATTTAAAACACTCATAGATAACTTCCCTAAAAACCATCCGCTAAAAAGATACCGGGGCGATGTATATTTTGAAATAAACAACCTCCGCAATTTATTCTCTACCATGAAACGGGAAGGATGGACTGCCGCTTTCATAAACGAAAAAATAGATGAGTACATCGCCGATCTTCCACTCAGGGATGAATATATAGCCAAGCGTGCCACCAAAGAATTTAAAAAAGGCGATATCAGGCAGGATAAGATTGATGAAGAAATAGAGAAAAAAGAAAAGCTACGGACAGCCGTAAATGAATTTGAAAATTACCAGCAATTAATGCGGGAACGCAACCGCTACGATTTTGATGACATGATCAATTGGGTTATAAAAGCCTTTGATGAAAACCCGGATATTTTGGCAAATTACCAGGAGCGTTTTCAATATGTGTTGGTAGATGAATACCAGGATACAAGCGGTACGCAGAATAAATTAGTACAACAACTTATTGGTTATTGGGAAGTACCGAATATTTTTGTTGTGGGGGATGATGACCAGAGTATCTATCGTTTTCAGGGAGCAAATGTGGAAAACATGCTTGGCTTTGCAAACAATTATACGGCAGATTTAATAACCGTTGTGCTAACCAATAATTATAGAAGTACGCAACCCATTTTAGATATTTCTAAAACACTTATTGGTAAAAATACCGAACGCCTTGTCACACAAATACCGGGGCTAAGCAAAGAACTGATTGCAGCACATGCAGAAAAAAAACTGCTAACCAATCACCCACAAATTAGAGAATACAACTCAGTAAAAGAAGAGATGGCAGGCGTTACAGCCACTATTCATCAACTTTTACAAGACGGTATATCCGCTAGAGAAATTGCTGTGATTTATAAAGAAAATAAATATGGCGAAATCCTTGCACAATATTGCCGACTAAAGCAAATTCCCATTTACAGCAAAAGAAGTGTGAATATTTTGCAGGATGCTTTTATAAATAAAGTACTCACTATTTTGCGCTACTTAAATGCAGAGCATGATACTTCTTATGGCGGCGATGAATTACTCTTTGAAATATTGCATTACGATTTTTATAAAATTCCACCAATAGAAACGGCAAAGCTCGCAGTAGAAGTAAGTGGCAAAAAATATGGTGACAATGCTGTTTCCATCAGAAGATTATTATACGACAAAGCCAACCAGCCGGCACGAGATCTTTTTGATACAGGCATCAACTCAAAATTAAAAACAGTAAGTGGCATTATTGAAAATTTAATGGCCGATGTAGCAAATGTTTCATTGCAACAATTATTGGATAATATTATTCGCAATGCAGGTGTGCTGCCTTACATTATGCAGCACCCACAAAAACTAAAACTGCTGCAATTGCTTACTGCATTGTTTGATTTTGTAAAAGAAGAAACAAGCCGCAATCCTTATTTAGATTTGAAAGGTTTTATTGCTATTATAGAT
>JBBRPX010000074.1:0-14718 GCA_038227505.1 Chitinophagales bacterium | reverse complement strand
GCCGAGTATATCCAGATAATCTGTACGCTCAACCACGCTTACTAATTTTGCGTTGTAGTTGTTGCCAAGTATTTGTACGATGCGCTGTTTAAGGGTTCCTTTTTCTAAATGAAAAACCTGCTGCCCGTTGGAAGAAAGCGAAAAAAATATTTCTGGAAATGCCATGGAAACCCTAATAAATTCATCTATAATATGACGCAGTTCTGAAGGGTTACTTTTTAAAAAATTTCTCCTTGCAGGCACATTAAAAAAGAGATTTTTCATGGCAATAGAAGTTCCAGTAACTGCTGCTATCGGCTCCTGTTTTTTTACCACGCTATTGTCTATTTCTATGTAAACACCGGCTTCATCTTCTGCTCTTTTTGTTTTTAATTCTACTTGTGCTACTGCGGCTATGCTTGCCAATGCCTCGCCTCTAAAACCCATGGTTTTTATGCGAAAGAGATCTTCTATACTGCTTATTTTGGAAGTGGCATGGCGTTCAAAGGCCATACGGGCATCGGTTTCGCTCATTCCTTTGCCATTATCTATAACTTGAATAAGCGCCTTGCCAGCATCGTTTATAATAAGGCTAATTTCTGTAGCACCTGCATCCACTGCATTTTCCAGCAACTCCTTTACCGCACTTGCGGGACGCTGTATTACCTCACCTGCTGCTATTTGGTTTGCAATATTGTCTGGAAGTAATTGTATAATATCAACCAAGATTAAAATGTGTTTTAGGCTGCAAATTTACTTAAGCCAAGGCAGAAATCAACAAAGAATGAAAAGGTTTCTACAACCTATAAATAGAAATTAAATTGATAATATTATTTTTTGTGCCCACGAATATTTATGTAATAATCTGTTTTATCGATTATTATAAAATTGTTACCAGTTTGTCTCTTAACCATAGCTTAATATAGAAAGCAGAAAATTGCATTTTTATTACCTTAATTATCAAATATGTTTTACAAAGCTTGCTTTAAACGAGGTACTGTAATATTGGGTTTACTTTTTTCTGTTTTAGCTATAAATGCACAAACGTTAAAAGGAACTGTTACAGATCTACAAACTAAAGAACCTGTTACCGGGGCAACAATTTTCATTAAAGGCACAACCCAAAAAACCATGGCTCGGTTAGATGGTTCCTTTATTTTTAAAAATTTAAAAGCTGGCTATTTAGAGCTTATTGTAAGCACAATTGGCTATAAAAGTATTACAAAACAAATAACGATTTCTCAAAAAGAGACAAATAAAATTGAAATTGAGCTTGAGCCAACCTCAAAAGATTTGAGCGGTGTAACTGTAATGGGAAACGGTAAAACAACAGACAGATCTGCAAGAGGACTTGAAAAAAAATCGGATGTTATCCAGAATATTTTATCGCAAAAAACAATAGAATTATTGCCAGATGTTACTGTAGCCAACGCAATACAAAGAATGAGCGGCATTACCATACAGCGTTCTAGTAGCGGCGAAGGTCGTTACGCTATAATAAGAGGTATGGATCAGCGTTATAACAATACGCTCATCAATGGAATAAAAATACCAAGTCCGGATAATAAATTCCGTTATGTGCCACTAGATATTTTTCCATCAGATTTGCTAGAAAGACTGGAAGTAATAAAATCGCTTACACCTGCAATGGAAGCAGATGCAACAGGCGGTGCAATGAACTTGGTAATGAAAAGTGCACCGGATAAATTTTTATTAAATGCAAATGTTTCAGGTGGTGTTTCTACTCTTTTTTCTGATAGAGATTTTAGTAGTTTTAGTACAGCTTCTATTAATAAAAAATCGCCTGCAGAAATAAATGGTAATAATTATTCAGCTGATCCGACCACTGATTTTTCTAAAAATAATTTATTGTTTTCGCCTAAAAAAAATCCTATTAATTCAACGCTTGGTTTAACAATTGGGGATAGGTTTTTAAATAAAAAGCTTGGTGCATTATTGGGTGTGAGTTATCAAAATATTTATAGAGGTTCTAACTCCGCTTTCTTTTTACCAAATGCGCAGCCAACTACAAGCCCAGGTCAAGATAATATTCCTGTGTTCAGCGATATTTACAAAAGAGAATATTCAACCCAAACTACAAGACTTGGCTTACATGCAAAAATTGATTTTGTACTAAACGAAAAGAATAAAATTTCGTTGTACAATTTGTATATAAAAAGCAACGAATACCAAACACGTTATGCTATAGATTCTGTATTGGCTATTCAACGAACAGGGCCTGGCTCTGGTAATGTACAAATTACAAACAGAAGCAGGTGGCAGCAACAAAGTATCTACAACACTACATTACAGGGCGATCATACGCTTTCCGATTTGTTTAAAATAAACTGGAGTGCAGTTTATTCTGTTGCAAAATTTGCTTTGCCAGATGTGGCGGAGTATGCTGTAGATCATTCTGTAACTACAGATGCATCTACTGGAGCAGTTACAGAATCTCAATACATTACCCAAAAAATGAGCAGAGATTGGTCGCACAATAAAGACCAGGATATAGCTGGATATTTAAACATGACATGGACGCCGAAAATTGTAAATAAAAATACAATAATCAGTTTTGGTGGATTGGCTCGCCATAAAAATAGAGACAATTATGACAACCGTTATAGTTTGAACCCTGTGCTAACAGGAGGCGCACCACAACCTTTTACTAATTTAAATAACGCAACTTATTTTTTTAAACCTGACCAAGGTAAAGGAACAGTAACAGCAATTACTTTTAACAACTACAATTTTAAGGAAGATATTTTATCAGGTTATGTACAAGCAAAATTATCGCTCACAAAAAAATTGGAAGTGCTTGGAGGTGTGAGGGTAGAAAATACACAGCAAAAATATGTAACGGTAATGCCTGCAACAATAGATGCAAAAGAGGGTGCAATAAAATATACAGATATTTTGCCGAGCATTCATTTTAAATATGCATTAACCGAAAAACAAAACCTGCGTTTATCTTATTTTAAATCAATAAGTCGCCCAAGTTTTTTTGAAATAGTACCACAAGAAGAAATTGATGAAAATTTCAATATTAAAGGGAATCCATACTTAAAGCACAGCCGTGCAGATAATATAGACCTGAGATACGAATTGTTTCCTGGCGCAGCAGACCAGGTTTTAATAGGAGCGTTTTATAAAAATATTGTAAACCCTGTAGAGCTTTATGTTTTGAGAAATGGTGGCCCAAGCTCACAAATAATAATACCACAAAACCCTACAAAAAACGCAACCAATTATGGAGTTGAACTTGTGGTTACAAAATACTTTGGTTCGTTTGGAGTGTCGGCAAATTATACTTACACAAAATCAAGTGTTACTACTGATAAACTTTATTATTATTACGATAATGGACCACTAAATAAGATTGTGCAACAAACACGTGCGTTACAAGGACAAGCAAATAATATTGGTAATATATCGTTGTTATACAAAAATCAAAAACTGGGGTTAGATGCCCAACTGGCTTTGGTTTACACAGGAGAAAGAATTGTGTTGGTGTCACCCATTTATAATTCAGATTATAAGCAGGCTCCTTATTCACAACTAGATTTTTCGCTAGAAAAAAGAATAGTGAAACGCTTCTCTTTCTATGCCAAAATAAATAACTTAACAAACGCTCCAGCAAAATTGTATATCGATCAATCCAATATATTTAGATCAGGTAATAATATTTTACCAGAGCAGGATAAAGACAATAAAATACTTGTTCAAAAAGATATTTATAAAATTACTTTCTTAGGCGGGTTTAGGTATAAATTTTAATCACTCTTACATCTACATAAAATGAAAAAACAATTCTATTATTTTGCTCTTATTTTGGGCTTATTCTCCTTTTTTTTAAGCTGCAAAAAAGTTGAGCTAGAGAAAACGGATATCTACAAAGCGCCTGTTTTAATTGCACAGCCAATTAGCGATGCGGCTCCACTTTGTGGAGCGCAAAAAGGTACAATGCTTTCTGGAAAAACATACACTTTAAAATGCGATATTGTTGTTTTAGAAGGAGATACTTTGCTAATGCAACCGGGTGTAAGAATAAATGTTGCTTCAAATTCTGCAATTATTGTAAAAGGAACTTTTATTAGCAATGGTACTGCAGCAAATCCAAATTGGATAACAGTAGATGGCGTTGTAAAAAATGATGCACCAGCTGCAGATCCTGCTACAGATCCTGCTTTTGCAGGAAAATGGAAAGGTATTTACGCTGATACAAGTTGTAAATTAATGGTGTTAAAATATACGCATGTCGAATTTGGTGGTGGAGCTTTGGGATCCACAACTTCACCTTTAATTACAAATACTTCCAACACAACATCTTTTACCATACTTTTTCAAAATTATAAAGGCAGTTTTGTAATGGAAGATAGTTGGGTGTATGGCGGTATTGATGACCCTATCAGAATTTCTAGCGGTAATATTGCCATATTTAGAAATACGGAAGAAAAAGGTGGTTTAAATGGTGGTGATGGTATTAATGTAAAAGGTGGAACTGTGGGCGATATGGCCTATAATTTTTTTATAGGAAACGCAACTAGTGGTCAAAAGGTTTCTAACAAAGGGCAAGCTGTAGGTGCGCCAACTTCAAAGGTTGTAATGTATAACAGCACATTTATAAATTGTGGTTATAGGCAGATACAAACGGGTAGAGGTGCAAATATAAATTTTGAGGAAGGTGCTGGCGGTAAGTTTTATAATAACCTTGCTGTAAACTGTAAGTTTGGGTACAGAGTTGTAAGAACACCTGTTGCAGACACTGCAAATTTATTTTATGGCAACAATTACCAGTATGCAGATTCATTATCTGGTGCCAATCAATTTTACCCGGCGGGTTATGTTACCAAGCCGAAAGCAACAGATGTACCTGCGCCAAATTATTTACCCGCAAATTATACGCTCGGCGGCAATTACGATGGATCTACCATTGTGCAAGCGGGTAATCCGTTATTTATTAACTATCCGTTACCTGTTGCTGCAGGTATTAAATTAAGAGATATTTCTACCGTTGGTAATTTCAATTTTCGTTTGCAGCCCGGGTCTCCATGCCGAGGTAAAGGCTACATTGGTATAAACCTAGCGCCATTAAAAAAAGTAGTGGAAGACCCAATTTACGGAGTAACTTACTATCCTCAACCTGGTGCAGATGTTGGGTGTTATCAATTTAACGGATCAGGAAATAATCATTAATAAAAAAAATATGCGGCATTTCTTTATAAAATTTATACTTGTTATTTCAGTAATAACGATCAGTTGTAACAGCTCGCAAAAAATAAGTAAGTCTGTAAATACTTCAAAAGATTTTAACTTTTTTGTACTGGGTGATTGGGGAAGAGATGGTAAATTTTACCAGAAGGATGTAGCTGAGCAAATGCTGCTACAGGCTAAAAAATATGATCCTGCATTTATTATGGTTACGGGTGATAATTTTTATGATGATGGCGTTGCAAGTACGTCAGATAAGCATTGGAATGACTCGTATGAAAATATTTACAAAGGGCTTACTAAAAATTATCAATGGCTTGTAAGCTTGGGCAACCATGATTATAGGGGGAATGTACAAGCGCAAATAGATTACCATCTTATTAATAAAAACTGGGTTTTACCTTCGAGGTATTATACGAAAGTAGTAGAGACAAAAGACCACCAAAAAGTACGTTTAATTTGTATAGATACGAGTCCGTATTATACAGAATATTACAGTTCAAAAAAAATGGAAGCTGTAAAAACACAGGATACGGCAATGCAACGAAAATGGATAGACAGCACGCTTGCGGCATCTACAGAACCATGGAAAATTGTATTCGGTCATCACCCCGTTTACTCAGCAGCAAAGCGGGGAGGCACGCCTGAGCTTGTAAAAATGTTGGCGCCGATGTTGGAGAAATATCATGTGCAAGCATATATTTGTGGGCACGATCACAACCTTCAACATACACATGCTCCAAATGGTAATGTAGATTATTTTATATCTGGCGGCGGTTCTGAAGTAAAAGATTCTCCCGTTTTTACAGAGTCAAATTTTGCCGTGAGCAAAGCTGGATTTGCCGATGTTACCATAAAGGCTGATTCGCTTTTTGTAAATTATATTGATAAAGATGGAAATGTTTTGTATCAATTTGGGAGAGGGAAGTAAGTTTTATTGTACACTATTTTTACTTAATAATTAAAGGATAAATAGCTTTATAATTACTACGCAGTAAAGTTACTTCTCAGCAAAGTTTCCCACCCGGAACGTTGGGTGATCTTAAAAATATAATTTGAAAATTAAAATCATAATCACTTCACCGCTTTGATATTTAAGCTGCTAAAAATGGCAGCGAAAATAAGCTTCAAGCCATTACCAATTACGGATAAAATTTACTCCAGCTTTATTTTGTGAACTAGTTATAACGTTCCTAGGTTATTAATAATTAACTTAGTTTCTATGAAAATAATGATTGCTTTATTGTTTTTTTGTAGCGTTTTTACAAGCTGCAAATCACAACAAAATACGCTTGCTAAAACAGTAATAAAAGATACTATTTATACTTATGGTAAAGGCTCATCAGAGGGAATTGGTAAGTTTTATAAAGGCAGAGAAATTGCATTTGTAATGGGTGCAATGGGCAGCGATTGGCTGGAAAGAGATACAAGAAATATAGAAGAAAATACCAACGCTGCCATTGAAGCAATTGAAGTGAAGCCAAATGCAGTAATTGCTGATATTGGCGCAGGTACAGGGTATTACAGCTTTCGCTTGGCAAAAAAAGTATCCCACGGAAAAGTTTATGCAGTAGATATTCAGGATGAAATGATTGACATGCTCAAAGATAAAAAACGGCAATTAAAAGATGCTGTTGTGCAAGTCGTAAAGAGTAGCATCAAATCACCAAACCTACCGGACAACAGTGTTGATCTTGCTATTATGGTAGATGTATACCACGAACTGGAATACCCGCAGGAAATGTTACAGGCACTAAATAAAGCATTGAAACCTACCGGTAAAATATTGTTGATTGAATACAGAGGTGAAGATCCATCAGTACCAATAAAACCGCTGCATAAAACTACAGTTGTGCAGCTTGGTAAAGAGTTACAGGCAAACGGTTTTAAATTATCTTACAAAGGAGAATTCTTACCCATTCAACATTTTTTATTGTACAGTAAACAATAAGAGACGACCGATAAAATACAATTGACAATAGACGATTGACCATAGACAATGATGAATTACAGCTCATTTTTCGTCACTCACAATTCACCACTCACCCTTGCATCCCGTAATTCGTAATTTGCAATTCGTAATTGCCTCTCATTCACAACGCACAATTTTACACATATTATCGTAAATTGTATTTCCTAATTTTAATCACTTTATACCAAATCAACGCTATGAGAATTTACCTGCTAACAATCTTATTCTTCGCCACATTTACCGGCACTGCTCAAAACAATGCTGCATGGTTACGCTACCCCGCAATATCGCCTGATGGTAAAAACATAGCCTTTGGTTATAAAGGAGATATTTATATTGTAGCGGCATCTGGCGGAACAGCCATGCCACTCACTATACATGAAGCGCAGGATATGATGCCCGTGTGGAGCCATGATGGAAAATCGATTGCATTTGCAAGTGACCGCAACGGTAATTTTGACGTGTTTGTAATGCCCTCAACAGGTGGCACGCCGGTTCGCATTACTTATAACAGCGCAGGCGATTTTCCTTTTGATTTTTCAACGGATGATAAACAAATAATATTTGGCAGCGCAAGAAATGTGCAGGCTTCCAATGTGCGTTTTTACAGTCCACGCCTCTTCCAAAATCTATACAGCGTTTCTGTTGAAGGTGGCAGGCCAATGTTGTTATCCGGTGCCGGTATGGACAGAGCGCACTACAACAGCAAGGGCACCGAAATAGTTTTTGAAGACAGAAAAGGCTATGAAGATCCATGGCGCAAACACCACACTTCAGCGGTAACAAGAGATGTATGGACAATGAATGTAAAAAATGGCACCTATAAAAAGATAAGCGATTTTGAGGGAGAAGACAGAGAGCCTGTTTACAGCAACAATGATGATGCAGTGTATTATCTCAGTGAAAAAAATGGCAACCAGAATATCTATAAAAAAATGCTGCAGGCAACAACGGCAGAGCGCCAGTTATCTACTTTTAAAATAAACCCAGTGCGTCATTTAAGCATCAGCAAAAACAACATGTTGTGCTTCACCAATGATGGTGATATTTATACAATGGCTGATGATGGTTCACCTAAAAAAGTATCAGTACAAATTGTAAATGATGGCCGCCAGAATACGGAGAAAAATATGACTGTAAATGGCAACGTGGGCAGTTTTGCATTATCGCCAAACGGCAAAGAAATAGCATTTGTTACACGTGGCGAAGTGTTTGTTACAAGTGTAGATGGTACGCAAACAAAAAGAATAACCAATACACCTCAGCAGGAGCGTATGGTTGAGTGGGCTCCTAATGGCAAAAGCCTTATTTATGCAGCCGAAAGAAACGACAATTGGGATATTTATACATCAACCATTGTACGGAAAGATGAGCCTTATTTTTATGCATCAACCGTCTTAAAAGAAGAGCCGCTTATAGCAACAAATGCAGAAGAATTTCTGCCAAAATATTCTCCTGATGGTAAAGAAGTCGCCTACCTTGAAAACAGGAATTTATTGAAAGTGTATAACATTGCAAGCAAGCAAACACGGACGTTAATTCCCAAAGGGCAAAATTATAGTTACTCCGATGGTGACCTGGATTTTAACTGGAGTCCTGATGGTAAATACGTAATAGCTGACGATGAATATTTTGGTTTTGGCGACTCACATGCAGCCATTATAAAAGCAGATGGTTCGGGTATAGCTATACATCCTATTAACAGCGGCTTTGGCGAAGAAAATATAAAATGGGCCATGGGAGGAAAGATGATGACCTGGACGAACAATAGAGAAGGGCGTCGTTCCCTTGCGCTTCAGGGAAACAGAGAGGTGGATATTTACGGCGCATTTCTCGATGCTACGGCTTACGATGAATTTAAATTATCAAAAGATGAGTACAGTCTTTTTAAAGATACGGCAGTAAATAAAAAAGATACAACAGGTAAAAAAGATACAGCAGGTATAAAAAAATGGCTGCCTGATTTTGCCGGTATAGACAACAGAAAAATGCGTTTGACCATCAATAGTTCTTCCATCAGCGATTATGCAGTAACGCCTGATGGATCGAAAATATATTACCTCGCTGCCTTTGAAAAAGGCTATGATCTTTGGGTGACAGAACCCCGCACAAGAGATACAAAAATATTGGCCAAACTCAGCGGCTCACCCAGCGGCATTGCCATCAGCAAAGACGGTAAAGCTGTTTTTGTAACAAACAACGGCAACCTTTTAAAAATTGATGATGCAGGCAAATCAACACCCATAAATATTTCAGCAGAAATGGTATTGAATGCATCTAAAGAACGGGAATATATTTTTGACCATGCATGGCGGCAGGTTAAAGCAAAATTTTACGATCCTACTATTCATGGTATTGATTGGAATATGTACAAAGCCACTTATGCGAAGTTTCTTCCGCACATTAGCAATAATTACGATTTTCAGGAACTGCTTAGCGAAATGTTGGGCGAGTTGAACGCATCGCATACCGGCGGTCGTTACAGTCCGCAACCTTTAAATCCGGATGCTACTGCAGCACTTGGTTTGTTGTATGATGAAACATTTACAGGCAATGGTTTAAAAATAACGGAAGTTATTACCGGCGGCCCCGCAGATAAAAAAATAAGCAAAATAAAGGCAGGTTTGATCGTTGAAAAAATAGATGGCGAGCCAATAACTGATAAAGAAGACTGGGCAAAATTACTCAACAGAAAAACCGGAAAAAATACTTTGCTTAGCATGTACGATGCTAAAAGCAACCATCGTTTTGAAGAAGCTTTAAAGCCTATTTCTTTTGGCGAAGAATCTGCCTTAATGTACAAACGCTGGGTAAAGTTAATGTACGATAAAGTAGATAAGCTAAGCGGAGGCAAAGTAGGTTATGTGCATGTGCAAAGTATGAACGATGGCAGTTACAGAACAGTGGTTGATGAAGTAATGGGTCGCAATAAAAACAAGCAGGCAATCATTGTAGATACAAGGTTTAATGGCGGTGGCTGGTTGCACAACGATCTTAATACTTTTTTAAGCGGCAGCACTTATCTCGGGTTTCAACCACAGGGCAACAAAGTACCTGCAACAGAACCAATGGACAGGTGGCAAAATCCAAGTTGTGTTTTAATGAGCGAAGGCAATTACAGCGATGCCTATATTTTCCCTTATGTGTACAAAGCAAATAAAATAGGCAAACTAATTGGCATGCCCGTAGCAGGCACTGGCACTGCAGTTTGGTGGGAAACACAAATTGACCCAACCATAGTTTTTGGCATACCAATGGTGGCAACAATAGGAAAAGAA
Organism: Chitinophagales bacterium; assembly: GCA_038227505.1. Taxonomy (GTDB): domain Bacteria; phylum Bacteroidota; class Bacteroidia; order Chitinophagales; family Chitinophagaceae; genus Ferruginibacter. The sequence goes on along the minus strand of JBBRPX010000074.1, from coordinate 4,278 downwards.
AATCGCCCAACAGAAAATTTGCAGTTGGAGCCGGATATAAGAGTACCGCTAAACTATGAAGATTTCTTAAACGGAGATGATACACAATTGGATGCAGCAGTAAAAGAAATGTTGAAGGAGATTGGCGGGAAATAAGTAGAAAGGTTTCGGGCTGTCAAAAGGATAACTAGGGTCGTATTTGTCCGGCCTTAGTCTCTGTTCCGTATGCCGCTAATGAGCGGTACACATCGCTCCCTCCGCCGCAGCCCTTTGGCATTGGAATATTTGTTTAGCTTTTACTGACGGGGAGATTTAAGCAAACGTTGCGTGAGCCTCGCACCGAGGCAAAGAGACGTTTTGATGTGAGGGTAATTGTTAACGAGCACTTAATAGTTTCTAACTTATAACTCTTTAAAATGAAATCTATAATAAAAAAGGTATTGAATAAATTTGGCTACACAATTGTTAGATTTAAGGAAAATGGAATTAAATATTTAGATGTTTCAGTTGATAAAAATTTATCTTATTACAAAACATCCTTAGGAAATTATTATCTGCCCTTAAATAGTAGTGATGACATTGTTGCAAATGATATAAGGGGTGGAATTATCTTTGAATCAGAGATTGTAAATACATGTTATAATTATATAAAAGATGGAAGTATTGTGTTAGATATTGGTGCTAATTATGGACAAATGAGCATACTGTTTTCAAAAAAATTCCCTAATTGTACTATACACTCTTTTGAGGCACAAGCTTTAGTATATAATATCTTTGAAAAAAATATTATGGCAAATGATTGTAATAATATTATTCCTTATTACAACGCAGTTTACTCAGATAGTGAAACCAAATTGATATTTTCCAATCCGGATTTTTCAAAATACGGTTCTTATGGTTCTGTTGGAATTAATTTGAAATCCAATGAAGGCGTTATTGTTCAAAGTTTAGCTATCGATAGCATTGATTTTAAAGAGCAAATTAGTTTTATGAAAATTGATATTCAAGGATCTGATTTATTTGCGTTGAGAGGAGCAATAAATACTATAAAAAAACATAAAATGCCAATAATATTTGAATATGAACAACATCTTCAACTTGAATTTGGCACTGTTTTTCAAGACTATGTAGATTTTTTTCGGGAGGTAAATTATCGTTTTGAAAAACAAATACTGAGCAACAATTTTTTAATGATACCCAATTAACAATAACTTTCTTTAAAGATTTACTGTTAATGAAGATTCTCATAATTGCAAACAATGGGCCTGCATGTTCCTTTGGAGGAGGCCAGCGTACTCTAATGAAAATTAAAATATTCTAAGCTCAGGGATATAAAGTGGGAATGATGTTGCTGATTAACAAAGCTTGGGGTGTATTTGTAGAAGATAACAATTTTATAAAAAAAAGGCAGACCGAATATTCCTTTATTGGTTTCCAAATTTTAGCCAAGCAGGTTTCAGTAAGCACCTGCCTTACCGGAACTTTAATTTATTACTGCTCCACCAACCGAAGCACAAGCCGGAGGCGTAGTCTTCTTTTTCATTTCCCGATTAATGAAAGATCGATATTTATTCTTGGTGAAAAGTGTTTTGATTCAATTCCCCTTTAATTAGAGCATCTTTGCAGTAACAAATCCTAATTATGAAAAAAAATATTCTGTTTGTATTTTTATTGGCGTTCACGTGTTATAAGTCTAGCGCACAAGATAGTTTGACCACATCTAAATTTCATTTCATTGCGGGGTTAAATCTATCGACTGTTCCCACGTTAAATATTGTAGGGGTTGATACCACGTTTGTTAATTCGCTTTCTGTAGCCCCGGCTTTAACGTTAAGCTACAATGGTTTTTCAGCTATTTACTCTCCAAAATTTGTAGCAGGCGGCTCGGGTTCTGGTATTTACATGCATGCAGTTAGTGTTGAGTATTCACAGTACGATAAAGCAAAAGTCGATTTTGCTTTGGAATATACTCATATGTTTTTTACGAACAATCCATCAGTTCCGTTTAGTCCTTTAAACAACGAAATTTATACTGCGCTTACAGGTAAAACAACGTGGCTCCGCCCAAAATTTGCAGCCGGTGTTGGCTTTGGTAACACAAAAGCAACCAGTACAAATACAACAGGTTCAGCCTATGATGTTGGTTTATCAGCCGGTGTCGGCCATTCTTTCCAGTTTGATAATGATCATTCTAGCTTTAATGTATCTCCTTCTATTTTAGTGAATGGCGGAACGAATCAATATTTTTCATACCTAAAAGTCTCCCGTTATATTGGGAGCAACAAAAAGTTTGGAAACTTTACAAAAAAAGGTGTGGGTGCAAATAGAGGAAATGGAACAAGTAACGGAAGGAGGAATGGCAGCGGTACGGTTGTTAATTCTCCTTCAGTATCCGGAGAGTCATTCGCCATTAGCAATGTGGAGGGCAATCTGGAGACTTCTGCTGAGCTAGGCTCATTTACCGTAAGGCCGACTGTTAGCCTTTATGTTCCTGTGGGGACGGCCGCAGGTAGTGGAGTAACTACATTTTGGCAAATCGCATTTCAATACAGTTTTTAGCTCTCTGGTTTTCCGCCCGTGTTGGAGCTTTTAATTTTATAATAATAATCTTCGTGGGATTTCTTTAATTAATCCGCTGCTGTTGTGGGTGTGCAGCAGAGGACAAAAGCTTATCGCACGAATAAAATTCGGGGAATTACCTTATCTCAAGCTTTCTTTTATCAGGGTTTGGAAAACTGTGTGCTAAAAGTCTTAACCCAAAACACTATAAACGCATTAAAAAAGCCCGGCTCTGTGAACCGGGCTCTCTGGGCTTTTACCTTAGCGTGCTTTTTTCTTTGGGTCCGCTTTCTTCTGTGCTGAGCTTTTCTTTCTGTCCATCGTTGGCGCTTTCCATTTTATCTTACTCCTCGTGGCATATCATGCTTAACTAAGCAGCTGCTGTTGTTGGTGTGCAGCATAGGATGGAGCTTAGCGCACCAACAAAATTCGGGGAATTACCTTATCTCAAGCTTTCTTTTATCAGGATTTCTGTCCATCGTTGGCGCTTTCCATTTTATACTAATTTGCTTAAATAATTCCGAATCTGTATCTTTGGGTAACTAACCAATTATTTATGGCTTACTCAGTAGATTTAACCCAAGCAGAAATTTCAATATTAAAGCAATTGCGTCGAGTTGAAAAAGATGGAAAAATCCTTCGTAGGTATCAATGTATTTGGCTAGCTCATGAAAAATTGCCCAAAAAAGAAATAGCATCAATGCTGGGCGTTAATATAGATACCATCACAGATTGGATAAAGCTATTTAACAAAAACAGACTCGATGGTTTATCAAAACTTCATTATGAAGGAAGACGACCATCAAGTTTAGATGCAGTAAAAGATTTACTATTAAAGCATATAAAAACTGAACCCATAAGTAAACTTGCTGAACTGCAACATTATCTAAATACAAAACATAATCTGAATGTAGAACACAGTTGGCTTAGCCGTTATTGTAAAAAAAACTCTATTGCTCTTATAAAAAGACAAGATTAATACCCGGTAAAATACCATCAGTAGAAGTGCAAAAAAGTTTTATTAGTCTGATGGAAGATTTATACACATGTGCAACAACTGATGCAGAACAAGTATTATTGTTTTTAGATCCAATGCATCAAATACACAACAATGAAAATGACTATGCCTGGCAGCCAAAGGGGCTTAAAGGCACAAAACAAGTACTAGCTAATACAGGGAGAAAGCGCTTAAATATAATAGGTGCAATAAACCCTGTAAGCTTGGAGCCAACTATTTTATTAACAGAAGAAAATTGTAGTGCCGAGGTTATAGAAGCATTTTTAGAAGAGGTTAAAATACAGTATAATCAGGCAAAAACAATCTGCATCATTTTAGATAATGCAAGATACCAGCGAAGTAGCATTGTACAAACTACAGCAAAATTCTTCAACATAGACCTCATATATCTACCACCTTACAGTCCCAATTTAAATCTTATAGAAAGGCTATGGAGGTACTTTAAAAAAGAAGTGATGAAAAATAAATATTACTCAGACTATTCAAGTTTTGAAAACGCTGTCGAAACATTTTTCACTCAATTTAGCAGTAGAATGAAAGAGTTGAAATCTTTATTAAATTTTAAATTCGGAATTATTAAAGCAAATTAGTATATATAACAAGGCTGCTAAAAAAGACAAAGCAAAACCACCTGTATTTTCAGCTTCCTCATTAAAGTATATTAAACTGATGCAGCAAAAATATTGGCAGGGTAAATAAGATTAGTGGTAGAGAGAAAGATT
>JBBRPX010000073.1:0-14930 GCA_038227505.1 Chitinophagales bacterium | reverse complement strand
TTTGCAGAGTTTGGCAATATGAACAAAGCCATAGAAGATAAAAAATTAGAATTGATAAGTGCCGAACTTACCCGCATACCCGGCCAATTAATGGAGCTTAGCGAAGAAGATGCAAACGATGTTTTAAAAATGGTAGATCATATTGAACAGGATGAAGACGTGCAAAAAGTGTATCATAATTTGAAGTAATGACTTCCGGCAACGAACTAAAATTGTGGGCGTGAAAAAAAACCAAAGCTATCCTTGTTTTTCAATAGCTGCTTCCTCAATAATTTTGTCTTTTTCTTGATTAGCATCCTTGACAACTTCAGTTGCTTTTTGCTTGGCGTCTACAACAATTTCTTTTTCTTTTTCCGCTTCCTGAAGGGTTTCTCCTTTTGCAGCAACTTCTACCGTTTGCACCGTCTCTGCATATTTTGAAGGTAAAATGGGAGACCCAAATGCAAGCGCCCACTGCTTTGCAAACTCTGCCCCTAGGTATAAAATAATAGACGAGGAATAACCCCACACAAGCAAAATAACCAAAGAGCCGGCAGCGCCGAATGTGCTACCAACATTTGTTTTAGAAATATAGATAGAGATCAAAAATTTTCCTGTTATAAAAAGAATGGCAGTTACTATTGATGCTGTTCTAACCTGGCTCCATTTTATCTCAGCATCGGGCAAAACTTTAAAAATTACTCCAAATAAAGTCGTAACAATAAACAAGGTCAGTAACAAATTAAAAATATAAATAAATACAACTGCTACGTTTGAAAAATTTTGAATCAACCGTTCACTAAATCCATCTATGATTGTAGAAATACCGAGGGTAACCAACAATAAAAAACCAAGGCTGCCAATCACGCCAAACGATAAAATTCTTGATTTTAAAAAGTATTTAATCCCTGCTCCTTTTTTGGGCCTTACGCCCCAAATGGTATTTATAGAATCCTGTATTTCGGCAAACAAAGAAGTAGCTGCTACCAATAGAGCTATGATACCGGCAATTCGTGCAAACATACTGGTAGTCGCCTTGCTGGAGGTTCTAATCATTGATTGAACCTGCTCCGCACTTGCAGAACCAACAAACCCTTTTATCTGGTTATAAATTGTTCCTTCCACCGCCTCCTTTTGTAAAAAAATAGTACATAAAAAAAGAATCATGATCAACAGCGGCGCCATCGAAAATATAGTGGTATACGCAAGCGAGGCGCTCAGCTTCATTATTTTATGCTCCGCAAAACCATCAAAGGTTTTTTTGACAACGGAGAATATATTTTTCAGGCTTTTTGTTTTCATCAACTAGAAAGGACATTTTTAAAAGAGTGGAAACTTGAAAAGTTAAATGGACTTACAAAGAATAAGAAAGGCAACATGAAATTATGCTGCCTTTAAAAATTTTTAGTTATTCACCTTCGGTTACTCTAAAAGAAACTTTACAGTTAACCCCGTATGAAACTATTTCCCCATCTTTTACATGTGCCTTTTGATCTTGCACCCAAATAGAATCAATGTTTCTAACAGTTTTAGAAACCTCTTTAACGCCCTGTTTTACTGCATCATCAAAGCTTAATGGAGATGACGCAATGATTTCGATAACTTTTACAATTGCCATGTTATTTGTTTTATATAAGTGATAAAAACATTGTTTTACAAATACCATTCCTGCTTTTTGTACAAATTATTCTGCCATCATACTTCTAATTTCTGCAACTATATTTTCCACGTTTGGTTTTGCAAAATAGTCGCCATCACTGCCATAGCCCGGCCGATGAGCCTTTCCTGTTAACGTACGTGGAGAGATATCTAAATATTTATATCCCTTTTGCTCTTCCATTACTTTGTTGAACATATAAGCAGCTGCACCACCCGGCACATCTTCATCAATAAAAATAATACGGCTTGTTTTTTTAAGCGATGCAACAATGCTGTGGTTTATATCAAAAGGCAATAAGGTTTGCACATCAATCACCTCGCAATTAATATCCATTTTTGATAGAGTTTCTGCAGCTTCCTGCACAATCCGTAAAGTAGAACCGTAACTTACAATTGTAATATCTTCCCCTTCTCTCAAAACATCACAAACACCCAGTGGAACAGTAAATTCTGAAAGATTGGTCGGTAATTTTTCTTTGAGGCGGTAGCCGTTCAAACATTCAATTACTAATCCCGGATCATTCCCCTGCAACAATGTATTATACATACCGGCAGCCTGTGTCATATTTCTTGGTACACAAACATACATACCACGCAGCGCATTTATAATCATTCCCATTGGTGAGCCACTATGCCAAATCCCTTCTAATCTATGTCCTCTTGTACGTACTATTAGTGGCACGCTTTGTTGCCCCGCAGTACGAAAATGTGTAGTAGCCACATCATCACTTAAAGGTTGCAAGCCGAATAATAAATAATCTAAATATTGTATTTCAGCAATAGGACGCAATCCCCTCAAAGCCATACCTATGCCCTGTCCCATAATGGTGAGTTCTCTAATACCTGTGTCAAAAATACGGTCGCTGCCATATTTTTCCTGCAGTCCACTAAAACCCTGGTTCACATCGCCAATAAAACCAAGATCTTCTCCAAAAGCTGCAACTTTATCATTGCTTGCAAACAGTTGGTCAAAATATTTATTTAAAACTTCGTACCCATTTACAGTATTTCCTGCATCATCAAATTGTGCTTTTACAACCGGCACTTTTAATGCAGATTTTGGCCCTTCATTGTATAAAAATGCATCGTATTCTGTATTGTTTTTTTGAAGCATGCTATCATAAAAACTTTTTACTGCTCCTGCGGCAGCAACAGGAATTTTGTACAGTGCTATGGCAAGGGCTTTTAAAATATCTCGTTTGTATGGTTCCCGCAATGCCTTTAAATCTGCAGCCTGTTTAATTGCAACTTCACTGTTTGTGTTTTCTAATAATAATACAGCTTGGGATAGTATATTTTTTATAGGAGATAAATATGCATCCCATGCAGCTTGTTTGCTGCTTTTTACATGTGCGAAAGATTCTTGTTCAATAACTTTTATTTCACCTTCTTCCGCCAATGCGTTTTCAATGATCCAGCTACGCATTTGCTTTATGCAATCCCACTCTTTCTCCCATAATAAACGGTCGGCGTTTTTGTACCGCTCGTGACTGCCAGACGTTGAATGCCCTTGTGGTTGAGTAATCTCCTCTATATGAAAAATAGCAGGCGTGTGCGTATCCCTAATTCTGTCTATTGCCGGTTCTAATACCTCACACATTCCTGCATAGTCCCAGCCTTTTAATTTATAAATATCAAACCCATTTGTACCATCCTGCTTTTGAAAACCTGACAAAGCATCAGATATAGAACCTTTAGTGGTCTGGTATTCTTTTGGCACTGAAATACCATAGCCATTATCCCACACAAAAACCGCCAATGGAACCTGCAAAACTCCTGCAGCATTAATGGTTTCCCAAAAATGTCCTTCACTTGTAGATGCATCCCCAATGGTACAAAAACAAATTTCGTTGCCATTGTTTGATAAATCGGTTTCTCCTTTTAGTTCTTTTACATTTCTAAAAAACTTACTCGCATACGCAAGACCTAAACCACGCGGCATTTGTCCACCAGTTGGTGCAATATCGCTTGAAATATTTTTTGTAGTTGCCAACGGTAACCACTCTCCGTTTGCATCAACCATTGGTGTTGCAAAATGCGCATTCATTTGTCTGCCTGCACTGAAAGGATCGTGCGTTACATCTGAATCGGCATATAATTGTGCAAAAAACTGTTGAACAGTTGCAAGGCCACTGGCAAACATAAAAGTCTGGTCTCTGTAATATCCCGACCTAAAATCTCCCGGTTTAAAAAATTTGGCCATGGCAATTTGGGGTACTTCCTTACCATCGCCAAAAATGCCAAATTTAGCTTTGCCAGTCAGAACTTCCTTTCTTCCAAGCAAACTTGTTTCTCTGCTAATGCATGCGAATCTATAATCCTTTAATACCTCAAATCTAAAAGTATCAAAACTTAACTTTTCTTCCGATGCGGCATCTGTATTATTCATGGTATCCATATATCTGTAAGTTGCCGCAAAATTATTGAATTTAAAGTGCTTTGTTAAAAAACTGACTTTAGTTTTCTAAAATTAAAAAAAAGCCAACCTTTTTGTATATTTGGCTTCTCAAATTTTTATAGATGAAAAAGACTTTTTTTATATATTCATTGTGTGCTATTTCATTAATGGGGAATGCCCAAACAGTATCTGTTGATCCTCATGCGGGACACAACCATAGCAGCGAGGCTGCTAAACAAGTTGTTGCTGTTTCAACAAATGCTGTTATCAACGCCACAGACGAAACGTTAGCCATTAAAGAATTCCATGATTTCGGTAAAATACCACAGGGTAAACCGGTAACATATAATTTTGAATTAACGAACACAGGAACAACAGCATATAAATTAGACAATGTTGTAGCAGGTTGTGGGTGCACAACTCCACAATGGGATAAAGAAAAAATTATTAATGGAGGTGAAAAATCTGTAATAACTGTTGGTTTTAATGCAGCGGCTGAAGGGCCATTTACGAAAGCTGTAACTATTACCTACAATGGAAGTCAAACAAAAGTTATAACAATTAAAGGTGAAGTATGGAAAACACCTGCAGCAAGCGCACCATTAAATGGAACACTCAACTATTTCAAAAATTAAATTAAACAACTAAAAAAATTAAACATGAAAAAATTATTCTTTGCATTTACAGCTTTAGCTTTCTCAGCAGGAGCCTTTGCTCAAGTAAAATCTGATGACATCGCTAAAATTAAGGAGGAGACAATCAACCTTGGTAAAATCCCTCAATCGATACCGGCAGTTTCAACCTTTATTGTTACCAATATTGGTAAAACCGATTTAATTATTGAAAGTGCAAATCCAACTTGTGGTTGTACTGTGGGTGATTATACAAAAGCACCGATAAAACCTGGGCAAACCGGAACGATTACAGCAACATTTAACGCAGCTAATATTGGACCAATTGATAAACACATGAATGTAAAATTTGCAGGTGCAGAAGATACAAAAAGCATAGGTTTTAAAGGTGAAGTTTTATCAACTGCAGATTATGCAAAGTATAAAGAGGCAAACCCAACAGCGAATATGGCAAAAACAACAGCTGTTTCTCCTGTAAAAACAACTGTGACAAATGTGAAATCTAAAAAAGGTAAAAAAACAAAAATTAAGACTACAACTGTAGCATCTTAATTATAAAGTTGACAAGATAAAAAAAACCTCTGCACTTGCGGAGGTTTTTTTAGCTTTAAATAATAAATAATTTCAAAAGAGAATATTATGGCAGAAGAAAAATACAATTATGGGATGATAGGCCTTGGGACAATGGGATGCAATTTGGTGTTAAATATGTGCGACCATGGATACAGCGTGGCCGGTTTCGATAAAAATATAAAACAAACTGACAACCTAAATGCACAGGCCGCAGGAAAAAAAGTTAAAGCATTTAATGACATCGCTGCATTTGTACAATCGTTGGAAATACCCAGAATCATTATGTTACTCGTACCAGCCGGACCAATTGTAGATACTGTTGTGAATGATTTAAAACCACATATAAGTGCAGAAGACATTATAGTTGATTGCGGTAATTCTCATTTCACAGATACTCAAACTAGAATTGATAAACTTGCCAAAGAACATATTCATTTTGTAGGACTCGGAGTTTCCGGCGGAGAAACAGGGGCAAGATTTGGGCCGAGCATTATGCCTGGCGGAGATATGGAAGCCTACAAAAAATTATCCCCTATGCTCGAAGCTATTTCGGTAAAAGTAAATGGACAACCTTGTACTGCTTATATGGGTTCTGGGGCGGCCGGGCATTATGTAAAAATGGTACACAACGGTATTGAATATGCCATTATGGAAATAATTGCAGAAACGTACCATCTTTTAAAAATTTATGGAGGCTTAAATAATGAAAAATTACATTCGGTGTTTAACGAATGGAATAAGGGAAGACTTCAGTCATTCTTAATAGAAATAACTGCAGCCATTTTTTTACAAAAAGATGAGGAGAGTACAGAAATGCTTGTTGATAGAATAAAAGATACTGCCAAACAAAAAGGAACAGGGGCATGGATGAGTCAGGATGCAATGGCAACGGGATCTTCGATACCTGCAATAGACGCAGCAGTATCTGCAAGAATATTATCCTCCATGAGAACAGAAAGAAAAACTGCTTCTTCTATTTATTCAGTTAAAGGAGAAAAAACTTTTGTAGAGGATAAACAATCATTTATAAATTTATTGGAAGAAGCTTTATATGCTGCTTTTGTAATAACCTATGGGCAAGGACTTTCAATGCTACAAACTTCGTCTGATTTTTATAAATACGATACTAACATTACTACAGTTGCATCTATATGGCGAGGTGGTTGTATCATTCGTGCAGCCATGCTTGAAGATATTATGGAAACCTACCAAACAGAGCCAGGTATTAAAAATATTTTAAACGGAAAAAAATTCAGCGAAGCGATAAATACATCCCAAAATTCATTGAGAAATATTGTGCAGATTGGCGCACAGAAAGCAATACCATTACCATCTTTAAGTGCTTGCCTCAATTATTTTGATGCCTACAGAAGCGAATGGTTACCTGCAAATTTAATACAGGCACAAAGGGATTTTTTTGGCGCCCATACCTACGAGCGTATTGACAAAGAAGGAATTTTTCATACTGAATGGAACGCTACTATTCAATAATTTTAACCGCAGAGTCTCTAAGGCGTACAAGTTAAAAGTTATTCAATAAACACAAAAGCATAATAAAAGACCAGCTAAATAATAAAACCAAATCCCTTAGTGCCTTAGCGCCTTTGCGGTATAACCAATAATGGAAAATGTAACAAAAACAAAACCTACTATCGTTACCATATTTGGTGGCTCCGGTGACCTTACCTGGCGTAAATTAATTCCTGCTTTATACAATCTTTATCTGGATGGATGGCTTAATGAAAAATTCAGCATCGTTTGCCTCGGCCGCAGCGAAATGAAAGATGGCGAATTTGTAAAAAAACTTAAAGAAGGTGTAGATCAATTTTCACGTAGTGGTAAATCAGTTGCAGAAAAATGGGATAAATTTTCAAAGTATATAGTTTATAAAACCGGCGATTTTAATAACAAAAGTACTTTTAACACTATTAAGAAAGATGTGACAGCTTTTGAAAAAGAAGCCGACGAAACGGTGAACAAAATTTATTACATGGCTGTGAATCCGCAGTTTTTTGAAGGGATTGCAGATGGATTAAAAGAAGCAGGGCTTAATGAAGATTGTGACCACGCAAGGCTCGTAATTGAAAAACCATTTGGCACAGATCTACAGACAGCTAAAGCATTGAATGAAAAATTATTGTCCATTTTTTCAGAAGCACAGTTGTACAGAATAGACCATTACCTAGGTAAAGAAACAGTACAAAACCTACTTGCATTTCGTTTTGCCAACGCCTTGTTTGAGCCATTATGGAACAGAAATTACATCGACAACATACAGATAACCGTAAGTGAAAAAATTGGTGTGGAAGACCGTGGAGCCTATTATGACCACAGTGGAGCTTTAAGAGATATGGTACAAAATCATGTTATGCAATTGCTTTGCCTGATAGCAATGGAGCCTCCAGTTTCGTTTGATGCAAATGAAATACGAAATAAAAAAGCCGATGTTTTGCATGCCATTAGAGAAATAAAAAGGGAAGATGTGCATGAGTTTGCAAGTCGGGGCCAGTACGCAGCCGGTTGGCAGGAAGGCGAACAGGTAAAAGCATACAGAGATGAAAAAGATGTACCCAAAGACTCTAGCACTGAAACGTTTGCAGCTATAAAATTTTTTGTAGATAACTGGCGGTGGAGCAATGTTCCTTTTTATGTACGCAGTGGTAAAAGAATGCAGCAAACTATTTCCGTAATAACGGTGCAGTTTAAACCGGTACCACACCAGTCTTTTCCTGAAGAAGCAATAGAGAATTGGCAGCCAAACAGAATGATTATAAATATTCAACCCGATATGGGAATTCGTATTCGTTTTCAGGCAAAAAAACCTGGTTTAAAAATGCAGTTAAATCCGGTAGATATGCTTTTTAACTACCACGATACGTATAGCTCTGGTATACCCGAAGGTTATGAAACGTTGTTGTTAGATGTGATTGAAGGCGATGCTACCTTGTTCATGCGTGCCGACCAGGTTGAAGCAGCGTGGGAAGTTATTACGCCGATTTTAGAAATGTGGCGGGATAATCCATCTGTCAATTTCCCTAATTACGGTGCAGGTACTAACGGCCCTGAGACATCAGAAGCATTAATAGCAAAAGACGGCAACAACTGGATTTTACTTCCATTTGAAAAAAAGAAAAATGAATAAGATCACCTATTTTGATAATCCAGATTTATTGGCAGTAGCCGCGGCGGAATATTTTATAAGACTTGCACAGGAAGCAATAGAATCAAAAGGAAAATTTACAGTTGCGTTATCTGGCGGCAATACACCCTCTGCCATGTATAAACTACTTTCTGCAGAATTTTACAGCAGACAACTTAACTGGAAAAATATTTATTTTTTTTGGGGAGATGAACGTTGTGTGCCACTAAACGACAAAGACAACAATAGCTTTAATGCTAAAAATATTTTACTGGATAAAGTATCAATTCCCAAAAAAAATATTTTTGCTATTCCGGTAAATGAAAGCCCGGTTAATGCAGCTATTTATTATGAAGCCACCATTAAAATATTTTTTAAAACAGATAACCCAGTGTTCGATTTGATATTACTCGGCATGGGAGATAACGGGCATACTGCATCTCTCTTTCCGCACACCAGTATTTTACATGAAGAACAAAAATTAGTTAAAGCAGTATATGTAGATGAAATAAAAATGGATAGGGTAAGTTTCACTGCACCGCTCATTAACAATGCTAAACATATTTTATTTTTGGTTACAGGAAAAGAAAAAGAATCAATGTTGAAAAAAGTGTTGGAGGGGGACTATAAACCGGAAAATTATCCTGCACAAATGATAAAAGGTGCGGAGTGGTTTATTAGTAAATAATGCTCACTTAGCATCAAGCACACCAAAAACCAACTGCTCTAAGAAAGCCTCTATCTCTTTTGGATTTTTTTTCTTGCTATAATCTCCCAAACTTGGCAGGTGGTGCATAAAGTAATACTGCATGTGTGCCGTTTCCACCAATGTACTGGCGAGAGATGATGGATATTTATATTTGGGGTTGTACTCTTTAAACAACAGCGCAATTCTTCCGCATAAATCTTTGTAGGGTTTAAAAAAAAAGTCTTTGTTGTGGCTATCAACATCTTTACTTAAATAAGACTTACTACCTTCTGCAATAGCAATGTAATAAAGTTCTTGCTGGTCTAACTCACTAAAAACAGTTCCTACATTATCTTCCCATACAAGAATATCAATCAGCTTCTTAATTTTCTCTGCAGGATTTGTAACATTATTTAACTGAAAAATTACCTGAAACTCTATAAATGCCCAATACCAATCAATAATATAAATGAGCAATTTGTGTTTGTTTTCAAAATAGCGGTAAACAGTAGCTTCTGTACTGCCAATTTCCAGCGCAAGTTTTTTAAAATTAAATTGTTCATAACCCAGTTCGGCGATCATTGTCACAGCAGTTTTTATTATATGCTTTCCTATCTCGGTGCCTTCAGGATTTCTGAGGTACAATTTCTCGTTCATTTTTACTTTAAAATCTACCTGCATGTTTTAAAATTTTCCAAATGTACAAAAAGAGCTGTCCATAATAGCAATATATTTATATAAAGTCATTTTATTATCATTTATAATAGTATTACTATTATTTAAAATAGTTTTATTATTTTTGTTCTTTAAAAGAAAATTATATGCGTACTAGTTTATCTTCTGCATTAATAAAAATACATCGGTTAATAATGACTGATAAAAGAGATGCGGGTTCTGTTTACTTTTTCGCCATAGCAGGAGGTTTAATTTCGCTTACCTTACCCTTGGGTATACAAACTATTATCAGTTTTGTAATGGCTGCGCGGCTCTCTACCTCTATAGTTATACTGATTGCTATTGTTATTATAGGGGTATTTTTAAACGGTTTAATGCAGGTGAGGCAAATTCAGGTTATTGAGCGCATAAGGCAAAAAATATTTACCAGATATTCCTTGGAATTTAGCCACAGACTGCCAAACATAAGTCCGCAACAAATGGATGATTATTACTTGCCAGAGGTTGTAAATCGATTTTTTGATATACCTGCTTTGGCGAAAAGTATTGAAAAAATTATGCTTGATATTCCCGCTTCGATCATTCAAATTTTATTCGGACTCATTATTTTATCATTCTATCACCCCGTATTTATTGCCTTTGGGGCATTTGTATTTTCTGTGCTAATACTTATTATCAGAATTACTTCCCCAAAAGGATTTGAAACAAATTTAAATTCCAGCAATTATAAATATGAAACAGCAGGGTGGCTGGAAGAAATGGCAAGAGGTATAAAAACATTTAAGTATAGCAAGGGAGCGTCGTTGCACATGAAAAAAACCGACGAACTCATTGGCAAATATTTAAACAGCAGAACAGCTCATTTTAAAATTCTCACATTACAATATTGGAGTCTTATTGTTTTTAAAATTTTAATAGTAGCATCTATGCTCATTGCGGGTACTTGGCTTTTGCTAAACCGGCAAATCAATGTGGGACAATTTATAGCAGCAGATATCATTATAATTCTTATTATAAGTTCAGTAGAAAAATTAATTTCTAGTCTAGATGCTGTTTACGACAGTCTCAGTTCTATAGAAAAATTAAGTAAAATAGTAGATAGTAAAATTGAAGAATCCGGCAATTTAGATTTTGAAAAAGCCAGCGGGTGTAAAATTATTTTTAATGGAGTAGGTTTTGTTTATCCTAATGGAAGTATCGCTTTAAAAGAAATAAATTTTACAGCATCAAAAAATAAAATAGTTTGCTTTAAAGGAGATTCAGGTAGTGGTCGTTCTACAATACTTAGACTGCTAACAGGAGCCTACACTGGTTTTACCGGCAACATATTATTAAATGATATTCCTATAAAAAATTACTCATTAAAAGACCTTAGATTAAACACTGGAACTTTACTGGCAGATCAGGATATTTTTAGTGGTAGCATTTTAGAAAACCTTACCATGGGCAATGACCAAATTACAATAAAAGAAGTAACGTATCTGGCAGAAAAAACCGGCCTCTCCGATTTTATAGCTAGCGAAGAAAAAGGTTACGACACCATCTTGGACCCAACAGGCAAAAGAATAAGCAAACATATAAAACAAAAAATAAAATTGATTAGAGCTTTAGCGGGAAAACCACCATTACTGTTGCTAGAAGATCCATTAATAGATTTATCAATTACCGAAAAAAATAATGTTTTAAACTATTTAAAAAATGAAAGTAATGCTACTATTATATTAATAAGCAACGACGATTTAGTTCATGTATCGAGTAACCAGGTTTATCAATTAAATGAAGGGTCCATATCTAACTAAATATTTAAATAAATAAAACAGAAAAATGGAGACCAAATATAAATATTTGAATGAAGGATTTGAAGAAGTTTCTACTGACAAGAATATAAATTCCTTTTCAAAAATCTATCGCATTGGAAAATCAAGAAATATTAAACTTTGGACTATCGTAATTTTATTAGCAATTATAGCGCTGCTTCTATTGCCTTGGACACAAAATATAAATGCCAATGGAAATATAACTGCTATAAAGCAGGAACAGCGGCCACAGGAAATTAATACCATTTTACCTGGTAAAATTGTGAAGTGGTTTGTAAAAGAAGGTGATTACGTAAATGCAGGCGACACCATTTTACAACTCGGCGAAATTAAAGTTGACTACTTTGATCCTAAACTATTGGAGCGAACACAAAACCAAATTAATGCAAAGAAAAACAGTGCCAATGCTTATGAAAGCAAGGCTGCCGCTGCACAGGCACAAACAAATGTACTATCTGCAGGCAGGGCTTTAAAGCAAGCATCTATCGATAATAAAATAGAACAACAAAAATTAAAAGTCAGGAATGATGAGACGGATCTGGTAGCTGTTAACAATGAACTATCTGTATATAAACGGCAAATAGAAGCCGGTAAAATAATGTTGGATAGTGGTGCGGTTTCAATGATTGATTTTGAAAAAAGAAAAGTGAATTATCAGAACGCTCTTGCAAAAAAAATTATCGCAGAAAATAAGTTATCGCAAAGCAAACAGGAACTTGTTAACCTCAGTATTGAGCAGAATATTTCGGTAATGGACTACAACGACAAAATCTCTAAAGCAGATGGAGATCGGTTTGGCTCACTCTCCAGCGCAGCAGCCACTGAAGCTGACATAAGTAAATTAGAAAATACATATAGCAGCTACGATATTAGAAACAAACTATATTATGTAACTGCTTCGCAAAGCGGCCAAATTACAAAAGCTAAAAAAGCCGGCATTGGAGAAATGTTGAAAGAAGGGGAAATGATTGCAGAAATAGTACCTGACAAAATAGATTATGCTGTGGAAATGTATGTAGAACCTATGGACCTTCCACTCGTAAATAAAGGACAAAAAGTACGGTTTGTTTTTGATGGTATTCCCGCAATTGTATTTAGTGGTTGGCCGCAAGGAAGCTTCGGAACATTTGGCGGCATTATTAGTGCTTACGAAACCAACGTAAGTGCCAATGGAAAGTTCAGGGTATTGGTTGTTGAGGACAATTCCGAAAAAAAGTGGCCAAAAAATTTGCGCATGGGTAGCGGTGCAAAAGGTATTGCGTTATTAAAAGATGTACCAATTTACTACGAACTTTGGCGGCATATAAATGGCTTTCCACCAGATTTTTACAAGCCAGCTGCAACCAAAAATAAAGAAGATAAAAAATGATAACAAGGAAAATAATTTTGACTGCAACCTTACTTTTCTTTTTCATTACAAATGGGTTTACGCAGAATAATAACCATACCGTATTACCATTGCAAGATTTTATTGGAAAAGTAAAACAACATCATCCGCTGGCAAAAGTAGCTGCCATTACAGAAGAAAAAGCTGTCGTAAATATTCAAATTGCTAAAGGAGGTTTTGATCCCGTTTTGGATATTCAAAAAAATGCAAAAACGTTTGATGGTAAAAATTATTATAGGTACAATAGCGGCGAAATAAAAATACCACTCCCAATTGGCGATTTTAAAACCGGCATAGAAAATAATGTGGGGCAATTTTTAAATAATGAAACCACAAGGGGCAAAACAAGCTATGCAGGCGTGGAAATTCCGCTGGCAAAGGGTTTACTAATTGATAAACGAAGAGCTGCATTGCAACAAGCAAGAATTGCGCTGAATGAAAATAAGCAACAGCGAAATATGATGATGAACGATTTATTGTTAGATGCTTATACCAGCTACAATGACTGGGCAGGTTCTTATAAATTGTACAGTATTTTTTCAGAATACGTTTTTGTAAGTGCAGCCAGGCTTAAGCTTGTAAAAATTGGTTTTACAAATGGCGATAGAGCAGCAATGGATACAACCGAAGCATTTATACAAATGCAAAATTTTATGCTGTTGCAAAATGAAGCCTTCATGGAATTAAAGACAGCTACTTTTCAAATAAACAATTTTATTTGGGATGAGAAACAAACTGCACAACAAATAGCTGATGATGTTATTCCAGATACACTTGTATTGGATGAAAAAATAATACAACAATCTTTATTGAACTTATTAAATGAAAGTAATACTACAAATCCTTATTTACTGCAATACCGTTATAAAATTGAAGGCTTACAGGTAGAGAAAAAATTAAAATTTCAACAGTTATTGCCGGAGATAAATGCAAAAGCAAGTTTGCTGAACAGAGATTTTAATCCTTTAAAAAATGCAGGTATACCATTATTAGAGAATAACAATCGATGGGGCATAGGTATTAAAATACCCTTATTTTTCCGACAAGGTCGTGGTGAGTATAAGTTGGCCAATTTAAAACTAGAAGAAAATAAATTGTACCTGCAACAAAAAATTATTGAAACAGAAAATAAGATAAAAGATTATTTCAACAGAATAATCATTTTGCAAACACAAATTAATACAGCTAACAATGCGCTAATAAATTACAATACGTTATTAAGAAATGAATTGTTGCGCTTTAACAATGGTGAAAGCAGTTTATTTTTGGTTAACAGCCGGGAAAATAAAGTGCTGGAAATAAAACAAAAAATAATTGAACTGCAGGTAAAATTATTAAAAGCTGCTTACACTTTAAACTGGGCCGGTGGTTTGTTGAATAGGTGGCAAATAGCACCATAACTATTTCATATTTCGCTACTACCTATTACTTAAGCCTCTCAGTTTTTGAACCTCCTTTTCTTATCTTTGCCCCATGCTAAAAATAAGTAACCGTGGGCACGAAATGCCCGCTTCTCCTATAAGAAAATTAGTACCATTTGCTGAAGCCGCAAAAAAAAGAGGAACAAAAGTTTTTCATTTAAATATCGGGCAGCCAGATATTGAAACACCGCAGGTTTGCATAGATGCGGTGAAAAACTGCGATGTACACATACTTGCATACAGCCACAGTGCAGGCAATGAGAGCTACCGGAAAAAGTTGGTAGAGTATTATGCAAAAAATAATATTAATGTTACCTCAGATGAAATTATTGTAACCACCGGTGGTAGTGAAGCGATATTATTTGGTTTTATGGCATGTTTAGATGCAGGCGATGAAGTAATAATTCCCGAACCATTTTATGCAAACTACAATGGTTTTGCTGTGCAGGCTGATGTAAAAGTTGTACCAATTAGTAGCAGTATTGAAACCGGTTTTGCCTTACCCCCTATTGAAGATTTTGAAAAAGCCATTACCCCAAAAACAAAAGCAATTGTAGTTTGT
>JBBRPX010000072.1:0-15066 GCA_038227505.1 Chitinophagales bacterium | reverse complement strand
ATTAAAAGGTTGTCAATTTTAGACCTCTGCAAGATTGCTTGCTTCTATAAAAATCTTTTTTACATCAGGCAGCTTTTCTCTTATATTTTTTTCCAGCCTTTGTACAGCTTTAGTTAAGTCTCCACTTATCAAATTATTTTTAAATTTTACATCTAGTGCAAGCAGCAATTCATCTGGCCCCATCTGCATTGTAAGCGGACTGTTTAGTTTAACAACATCGGGGTCAGCATCTACAATTTCATAAATTATTTTTATTTTTTCTTTTGTAGCGCTTTCGCCTATTAATAAATGCCTGCTTTCTATAACTAAAATAATTGCTACAAACGCAAGCACCAATCCTATTAATATTGATGACAAACCGTCTAATAAAGGCATATGAAAATAATGGCTGAAAAAAACGCCGCAAAATGCGATGAATAACCCTGCCAACGCTGCGCCATTTTCAAAAATAATTACAAAAGATGCGGGGTCTTTGCTAGCCCTTAACTTTTTCCAAAAGTGTGCTGAACCATTTACCTTCGTAAATTTTCGCAATGGTATTATCAGTGATATGCCCTCAAAAACCGCTGAACATGCAAGAACAATATAATTCCATGTAGGGTCTACAATATCTACAGGGTGAGTAATATGCGTAACGCCTTCGTAAACGGACATGCCACCACCTAACCCGAATATTAAAACTGAAACGATAAGGGTATAAAAATAAAGTTCCTGACCGTAACCGAAAGGATGCATTTCGTCCGCCCTCTTCTTACTTTTATGAATTCCCAAGAGTAATAATAATTCATTGCTTGAGTCAACGGTACTGTGTATGCCCTCAGAAAGCATCGCAGAACTTCCGGTAACAGATGCTGCTATAAACTTTACTACTGCAACAGCAACATTAGCTGCCAATGCTCCATACAGGCCTATTTTCGATCGTTCTTGCATAAATATCTTTTCGTAAAATATGTCTTCTGTTTATTTAAATCTGTTACTCCATAAATTGTTTCTTGTTCATAAAAAAAGTTGGATAGAGGTATATCCGATTATTTTGTACTGCTTTTCATTAAAAATACTTACCCTACAAACCTATTAAAACTGGTATTTGTTATGGGGAAAAATAAGCTAATTTAAAATAAAACTATTCATTCTACAAGGCTAATTATTGCCTATTTTCTTATCTTGTTGTTGTGTTCAACGGTACTAATTTTGCCGCCTTAATATCCTTTTTCGTTCTAGTTAAATATATAACTGTCACTAAAATTGCTACAAGAAAAATGGCACTTGTTGTTACAGTACCTAAACCTAATCCACCCTCGGTTTTATTCTGGGAAAGATAATCTCCAATGGAAGCACCAAGGGGGCGGGTTGAAATATAGGCAGTCCAAAATGAGAGAACGGTATTGAGATGTAGATATTTGTTTGCGAGCCATACAAATAAAATTAATCCTGCAAAAATAATTGCAGATAACAGGTATCCTAATTTAAGGCTTTCTGCCAAGAGGTCTCCGGCTGCTGTTCCTAACGCAAAAGTAAAAAGAATTGCAATCCAATAAAAGGCTTCCCGTCTAACAGAATCAATTTCATGAATCGACAATGTTTTCTCCTTTAAATACCAAAGAACGAAAGTTATTGCCAATGCTCCGGCAAATACAGCGGTTGTTAATTGAAGCGAAACACCCAAATTATCAGTTAAGTTATCAGTTATTAAAGTGCCTACAATGTTTATTAAAACAACAGATAACCAATAAAAGCTAGGTATATATTTTACTGCTTTAAACTGAAAGACCAGTGCAATAATTAATAGAACACCCATAATAGCAGATGTGCCATTTAGCCCTAAATTGAGGTTTGTATTTAAAAAATCTGCTGCAGTTTCTCCAACAGTTGTACACAAGATTTTAATGATCCAGAAATAAAGCGTAATCTCCGGCACTTTGTTAAGCATTTGCTTAGCTGTGTTAATGTCGCCGCCGATTGTTTTAATATTGATCGTTTCCATTTTATTTTAAATCTTTTTAGCCAACGCAAGTATTTTGTGTAGATAAAGTCTGCTATTTATAAACAATAAATAAGCCAGTAGCTAAAAAGTGTTGGTAACACCAAACACTACAACACAAAAAAGCTACCTCAAATATTTGAGGTAGCTTTTTAAAAGCAAGTTTAAATACTTAAGCTTTTTTTATAAAATTGCCGTCTTTATCAAACATCAATTCTTTTCCTCCTCTTATTTCTGCTTCATAAGTAACAATTCCTTTAGCATCAGTTACCAAACCAGCTTCTGTAACTTTTACCGTTGCTTTGTTGGTTTTAATATACGCCAAGGCTTTTGCCGGTAATTTATTTATAGCAATAGCCTGTACAAGCTCTATAAAACCTGCTGTTGGCGTAAACAATGCAGAATTGTCTTCCCCTGATTTTCCACCCCAGTTTGCTTCATAGTTACCCTTTTCTTTTTCCCATGCAACTTTAAATTTGCCTGACTCCGGATACTTTGCTAAAAATGCAGCTGTTACTGCTTTAGGTACACTTGCTGTTTTTAAATCTTGCGCCTGTGCACCAGCTAATAAAAAACCGGAAAGCACAATGGTAGTTAAATACTTTTTCATGTTATGGTGAGTTTAGTGTAATTGATTTATTACTCCGTAAAGTTAGTTTTATCAAAAATTATTTACATCATACAATACGTTAATTAACCTGTATCATATTTATTTTTCACATTTCAATGAAATGTTGTTTGCGCCACGTTTACCCATTGTATTTTTCTTTTTTGATATTACTATAAAGAAAACCCCGCAGCAACATTTATTGCAACATTCGTTCACTGATATATTTAACAGGCGAGCTGCCAAAACTCAAAAAGCTTTCATGGAATTCTTTTAGGCTGTACTTGTTACCCATTTTTTTTTGGTAGGCATTCTTTAGAGCAGCAATGGCACTATACCCGGCATAATAGGAACAGAGTTGTACCTGAGAAACTGTTGCTCTATGGTATTTTTCTTCTGCCTGAGCAGGTGTCTGAAAACACTCATTCATCAAAATATGCATGATGTAATCTTTGGGCTTATTAAGTACCTGCATATCGTAATCAATTATCACATTGGAGAGTTCGCGGAGTTTCATTTTAGCGTGGATTAACTCCAATTCAGGAGAATGATTGCCCCACCCGTTATCCAGCATCATACCTTCTGTGTAAACAGCCCAGCCTTCTATCATAGCGCCGTTTTGAAAAACAGAACGTACAACATCAGGCGATTTTTTATTGTTATAAATCCCCTGTAAACAATGGCCAGGCATGGCTTCGTGTATTGACAGTAATTGTGACATGTAGTTATTCACTTCCTGTAATGCGCTTTCGGCTTTTTCTTTGCTGTATCTTGTCAGGTCATTAATATTAAAATAAGTTACGCCCTGTTTTTGATAAGGAGGAGTAAACTCTGCACTTGCAATAGTTACTCCGCTTGCATAGTCTGGCATATACCTTACTATAATAGAATAAGTTGTATCAAAATCAAACAGATCTTTTTCTATAATAAACTTTTTTAGCTGATGTACCTGGCTGGAAAGTGAATCAAAAAAATGCTCTGGAGTAGCGTGTTGGAGCTGTATTTTATTGATCATAGTTTCAATCAAAGTAGCGGTATCTTTTGGTTTGGGTATAGCAGGAAAATATTTTGTCCAAAGATTGTCTGACACCTGAAACATTTTAGTGTAGTATTGTGTTTTTGCTTTTGATGCATTCGCATACAAATCTTCAGGAGTAATGTCGGCTGCTATATCGTATTTGAATTTCTGTGTAAACAATTCTTTGCCAATTGCAAAGTTTCTAAAATTCTGCGTTTTATTAGCGAGCATTCCCTTTAATGCAGCAATGAATTCATTAATTGCAGATACTGTTTTGGCGGCATTTTGTGTGAGTGTATTTTTTTCTGACTCAGTTAAATGAGAAATTTTAATGGAATCTGTTAATGATTTTCCAAAAACAGATAACCCGCCTTGGTTTTGTAAAATGGCAAGTTCAACATGTTCTTTGGTAGGGCGATTGAGTATTTGGAATGCAGCCTTGTAAAAGGCAGTTGAATTGTTTAAATGATTAGATAAAGTTTTTAGGCGCTCATCTAACCCTGCCCAAGGCTGATTGATTAAGTAATAACATTCGCCACTTAAATTATACAACGAAGCATCCCACTCGTATTGTTTAAAAACAGATTGATACCAACTATCACTTTCTAATTGATTTTTAATAATGTTGAAACTGATTTTATCGTTGTCTGTTAGTTTGTTGAAATTTAATTTGTTTAGTGAATCAATCCACTTTTTAGAAAATAAAATATTGTTTGCTACTGCACTACTGTCCGGCACTACCAGCTGGTCGTAAAATTTTCCATAACCGATAGACATAGATGCTGTTGGATACTGTTTCCAATAAGCATCCAAAAATATATCTTCAAATGTTTTGAAAGTAACAACTGTATTTTGATTGTTATTACTGCTTTGTGTAGTACAACTGATAGAATAAACAGTTAATACTAAAATGAATGAATAAAGAAGCTTTTTTATGTTGAAAGTTTTGGTATCGTAAAATGGAAGAACCTAAAAATTATTTTGATGTGGTATGTTTAGGTTATGTTCTACAATTACGGTTTTGCAGAATTAATACATTTATATAAACCCTTTATGAAAATACAAAAAATTTTAATCGTAAAACAAAACTGCCGACTCATTGGTCGGCAGTTTTGTTTATATATTCTTAGTATTTAATTCTTGCTGTTCTTCTCATCCTTCTCATCCTTTACTGCTCTTTGAGCCTTAATTCTAGGATGTTTTGAGCCGTGGGCTTTTTTAAGGTGATGAGCTTTGCGATGAATTCTGCGGCGGTCAGCTCTTACTTCTTTTCTGTCCTTTACAGCAGCACTGATTTTTAAATGTTTTAAATCAGAACCAGCTTCATGCTTTTCGTCTTTTTTTGCTGCAATGGTGCTGTTTAGTTGCTTCTCGGTTTTTTTCTTATCCATTGCTGCTTTTTTTTCAGCAGTCTGAGCCATTGCACCGGAGGTAAGCGCAAAACCCAAAAGAATAAAAATTAATTTTTTCATTTTGATAATTTAAGATGTAAAATTTTGTTTCGGTTTCATCAATGCTATTAGCGTGCCATGAAAAATTGAAAATGCGTTTTATAAGTTAATATAATGTGATACCTCAAAAATAATGCAGATTTTTATTTGATGGCTCTGCTGTAATGAGCGCTGAGCAATATTTGTAACAGATACTTCAAATTTATGTCCGGTATTAATGAGATGTTAAACAATGGACATAATGAACTTTATTTTAAAATCGAAGCTAGAAATAAAGTGTTCTGCGTATAAAAATGTTGACTATTCTACCGTACAAGTGAGGAGTATTTTTCGGTATGTGTTAAAGAGATTTTACTAAAACAGTGAGACGAATAATTCTGCCATTATTTTCCAAGACGAATTTGATTTTTTCCACATGGCACTGTAATTACCTCCTCCGCTATAAGAGTTTGATGCTTTCCATGTTCCTGTTTCCCAAGCCAGGCTATCATTAGTACTAATTATTATTTCTTTGGTTGTTCGTGTGTACGATACTTTTGGGTTGTCATTAAACATTTTTCTCCAGGCACCTACTATGGTATCTTTTCCGGTTAAATGAGATGAATTTCCTCTTACCACAACAAGATCATCAAGCCAATATTTAGCCAATTCATCAAGGTCATGTTTGGCGATGGCTTCATTTGAAGCAGCTCTCAACGACTTAATGATTGATATGTTTTTAGCACTTTCACTTTGACCAAAAGTTAATTGTGTTATTAAAATTAGACCTAAGAAAAATATTATTCTTTTCATAAAAATTTCTGATTAAAATTTATAATAAACACAATTCAAACCACCTATTTATTATTTCATTTTTGTGAGGTAAAAGAACAGTATCAGGTCTTTTCAAAAACATCATTCATCTTGCAAATATGGGTGGATGCTTTTCTTGATAATGGGTGAGTCGTTGAAACTTTGCAGCAAAAGCGACTATGGTTGCCTCGCTATATAATTTTCCACCTATAAAAGTAATGCTTGGTGGAGCCTCGCCTGCAGTAGCCTTACCCGCCGGTAAGGTAATACAAGGGTTGCCCGTAAGGCAAGTTAATGCCATGGGTTCATCTGCCATGCTCGGCACAATAATAATGTCGTACTTGCTCAATAATGAAAAAGCCTGCTCCATAACCATGTAACGCAAACGGCAGATGGTAAGATATTCAACCGCAGGAATAAACCTTGCACCCCTAAACATATTAGGGTAGCGGCTTTGCCATTGTTGTACCATTTGGCTATCCTTTCCCGATCTTGTAAGAGGGTCAAAAGCGGCAGCTGATTCAGCAGCCCAAATGGTTGTTAAAAGGTCATTCGTATGTAGGTTAGATGGAAAATCGATACCTATCACTTTCACACCCGCATCCTGCAAAGTTTTAATAACCCCTTTTTCTGCGCTGTTACTTGGTAAAGCATCAATAAAGTTTTTTGCATACGCCACTTTTATGTTTTTAAAATCAATATTATCCGTATAATTAAAAGGCATGTTTCGTGAGGCTCGGTCGTATACATCGCTTCCATGTATAGATGCAAACACCATTGCTGCATCTTCTGCATCTCTGCAAATTGGTCCAATACGGTCAGATGTCCAGGCAAGTGTCATACCACCGGTTCGGGCAACACTGCCAAAAGTTGGTCGCAAACCTGTTGCACCGCATACAGCGGAAGGTGCTACAATAGAGCCGTAGGTTTCTGTACCAATAGCAAATGGTACGAGCCCGGCAACCGTGGCTGATGCAGAACCTGCAGATGAACCATTAGAACCTTGAAGTAAGTTCCAAGGGTTTTTAGTTTGTCCGCCAAACCATATATCATCCATAGCAAGCTCCCCCATAGATAATTTTGCAATTAATACAGCACCGGCCTTTTCCAGTTGCTGGTACACAAATGCATCTTCATCTAGTACCTGGTCTTTAAAAGGCGGTGTACCGTAAGTGGTTCGGGTGCCCTTTACCGCAAACAAATCTTTTAGCCCATACGGTATGCCTTGCAGCGGACTTTTATAAATGCCTTTTGCAAAAGCTGCGTCAGCCCGTTTAGCCTGCTCCATGGCTATTTTTTCAGTAAGGCTTATAACACAATGCAGGATGTCGCCATATTTTTTTAAACGATTTATAAAAAACTGACTTAATTGTACGGAGGTAATTTTATGTTGTCTAAGTAAAGACGACAACTGGGCAATGGTATAAAACGCCAATTGGTTAATATCAGCAGGCATTGCCACAGCTGTAGGAATGTTCCAGTTGATGGGCTGTTGTTTGGTATTGAATGTCATGTTTGGCAAAACAGGATCGAACCAGTTTGGTAGTGGAACACTGTTTTGCAAATTAAATCCATGCAGGTATTTATATAGTTGCAGGTTGCTGTTTAGTTGGTTCAACATTGAATCTCTCTTGGCATCTGTAAAATGCAAATCATACATTTTTTCTGTATTAATAATTTCGCTGACCGAAATATTCTGTGCATGGATAGCAGATGTAAGTAAGAAGAAAGAAGAAAAACAAACAATTGTTTTTAAAAACGTGGGTATTTTTTGCATAGATCCAAATTACATATTTCATCAACGTTTCAGGAATATTTTCTAATAAAAATTACAAAAGTTTTAATATCCAATGTTTCTTACCAGTTTTTATTGTTGCAAATAAGTTTCTGTTGATTCATCCATAAATATTCTACATTTATACCAACCTTATTAAAGGTTTGTAAAATGAAAGAAAAGTTATTGTTACCGTTTTACCTGAAGCTGGCATTTGTATTAATTATTTTGACTGTGCTTACCTATGTGGCAGTGATAGCTCAAAAATTAATAATCCCACTCTGCTTTTCTTTTTTATTTTCAATATTACTTTTGCCATTTTGCAATTTTTTAGAGAATAGATTAAGGTTTCCGAGAACTTTGGCTAGTGTAATAGCCTCAGTACTTTTCATTTTTTCTTTAATGTATATTCTTTACTTGTTAGGGTCTCAGCTCGCTTCCTTTTCCAAAGACTGGCCTTTGCTTAAAACGCAACTTTCCAGCTTAATGGTCAACGGACAGCAATAGGTAGCAAACACTTTTCACATAGATGCCAAAAAAGAAAATGCGTTTATCAGTAACACAAGTGATAGTTTACTTCATTTAAACGGCGCTGTTGTGGGGGAAACCCTCCTGTCTATTTCATCGCTTGTGCTATTTGTAGTATTCGTATTAATTTATACGATCTTCATTTTATGTTACAGAAGGCTGCTTGTAAAGGTGGCTGTGGCAACATTTACTGATAAATATTTTACATTAATAAGTGATATCCTGACAGAAGTGAAACAGATTATTAAGGGATACATAGTTGGTTTATTTTTAGAAATGTTGATTGTATCTTTTCTTGCGGCGATAATTTTTTTAATATTAGGAATAAAATATGTGGTGGTACTTGCAGTAATAATCGGTGTATTTAATCTTATTCCATATGTAGGAATTTTTACAGCACTGGTTTTTAGTGTCTGTGTTACGTTTGCAACTTCAGACGGCAAACATGCGCTTTTTGTGGGTATTTCTATAATTTTTATCCACTTGTTAGATAGCAATTTTGTAGGTCCAAAAATTGTTGGAAGCCACGTAAACATCAATCCATTTTTAATTATTTTGGGTGTAGTTGTTGGTGAAATGGTCTGGGGCATACCTGGTATGTTCTTATCCATTCCACTCTTGGCAATCGGTAAAGTAATTTTTGATAAAGTAGAAGGTTTGAAGCCTTTGGGAATTTTACTTGGCGAAGAAGAGATCATCATAAAGAAAAAGTAATTCCCGTTTTTTAGCTATTCAGCTACCACCACAGCAAGCTTTGTAGCATCAGCATTTACGGCTAAACGGGTAACGCTTTTAAGAAATGAAATATCACCGTTAATTGCAATTTTTTCCCAGCTCTTATTGTGGTTAAGCCGGTTAAAAAAAATGTCCTTTCCGTCACTCATTATTATCAGGTCTTTGTTAATCCAGGTCACAAACTCCCCATTACCAATTGTTTTACAAACACTCAATATTTTAAATGTATTCAGCTCAATCTTCTTAATCATTAGGTTGTTTGAATCACTTTTATTAATAAACCCAACAGTATTTTCACCTGGAATTTTTTGTAATGTTATACCGGGATGATTAGTAATTATTTTGTCTGCTTTGTTTGCTACGTTGTAATAATGCAAAGTGTTTTTTCCACTATCGCCTAAAACAAAAATTACCAACTGCTTTTTATTAACCCAGGCATGATAGCCCACCACCAAATCATTTATTAGTACAATCGGCTTACCACCACCAATTGGATATTTTACCAGGTATTGTGTAACATTTTTTTTGCCCACGTTTTTTCCAAAAATGCAGGAGACATATTTTTCATCTGGTGTAACAGTAGGAGAGTATTCACCTTCTACACTGTGGGTAAAAAGGTTGGTTTTCTTTGTTAGATAATTGTAGGTTTTAATTTCTGTATTGCCCAACGTATCTATTGCGGAAGTATAATAAATCAAATTACCATTTGGCGCAAAAGAAGGCTGGTTGTCATATCCTTTGCGATGGGTAATATTAACCGGTTTTGATAAAGAGATATTACTGCTGCTTATTTTCATATCAAAAAGATATATATCAGTTGATGGCTGAGCATAGGCTAGCAGGGAGTTAAGGCAAATAATTAAACAACTAACTTTTCTCATGATGAATTTTTTAATCAGTAATAAAAATAGTTTATACCTAATTAATTGAAGAGATAAAATAAACTGTCCTATTAATTACAAGGGTAATTAAAATCATTTCGCAGGCATTCATAATTTCACTAAGGCCTAACCACTTAAATAAAAAGGGTTGTCTCAAACCACTGAGACAACCCTTTTTATTTCGTGTTATTAATACAAATAATTCAAAGCAATTACATCATTAGGATTGAATGTCCTATCAGTTCCGGCAGAACATGCAAGCATGAACGACTCGCTGTCGAAACCTGATGGTGTGCCCGGGATAAGAATAGCGCCAATGGTACCGGCACGCTCGTTTGATTTGCTACCACCACAACTTAAAGCACGGTTAAAATAATCTGTATGACGGAATCCAATACAATGACCCATTTCATGTTGTAAAACACTTGTTATATATCCGGCATTAGGATTAGATCCGTAAGCCTGAGCATTAGTATTCATTTTTATTTGATTGTAAGGATTGCCTGCCGCATCAGGAAAGCCTGAAGACCCCAAAGTAATATAGCCACCTGAAGGACCTTGATCAAATCCAATAATATCCACATTTCCTCCTGAAGCTACTCTTGTAAAGTGTAATTGTAAGTTTAGAGCATTGTAACGAGATATTAAATTGTCTGTTGCTGTAGACCAAACAGCTAAGCCTCCTAAAGTCCCTGAAACAGAAACGGTAATCGTACGAGGTAATCCTTTTACAAGATTAGTAGTTCTGTACTGTTCATTATTTGCAATAAGCAAAGTTGGAGAAGTAGAAGTAGAACCAAGGTTTTCAGGTGTTAAGATAATATCGCCTTCAACTAAATACCCACCCTCTACTTTTCTTGCGTTTTCTGTACTAAAACCTTTGTCGGCAATTTGTTTTAAAACTGCAGCAGGAATTTCATTCGGGTTCGATTGATCGATACTTTCCCTTTTACAAGATGTAAATAAAACTGCCATGCATATTGCAGGAAGAAAAAGTTTTGTTGTTAACTTCATAAATTTGGATTTTAAGTTTGTTTAAATAGTGTTACCAAATATATTTATAATAAATCCATAAAAAAAATTTATTTAACAAATAATTAATCTCAATTTCATTACTATCCGAATGAAAAAATGCGCAGTATTATATTTAGTTATCCTTGTTTTGTTTATTGATTCTGTAAAAAGTCAATCCAAAAATGGTGTTAAGTTCTCACGCCAATTAGACTACAAAGAAAGAAGCTCCAACAAAAAATTACTTTTTAATATCCTCTTTAGAGACAGCCTAACCATTCAACAATATATAAACAGCCATAATTTGGTAGGTGCCGCATATTTAAAAGAACAAAATATTTTAACCATTCAAACTTCTTATAAAATAATAGAGCAGGAGTTTTTAGATAAACAAGAAGTCTTATACATAAACGTCACCAGCCAAAAGCCCAAAGAAGAACTTGCAGTAAAGGGTTTTGATCTTTCTGCAAATAAGGTGAGCGCTGTACAAAATAAATATCCAAACATTAATGGGCAAGGACAAACCGTTTCAATTAAAGAAAATAAATATGACACGACTGACATTGATTTAAAGGGCCGGATACGCTATTCACCACTTGCCTCAAGCGCCATTACAAACCATGCAAATTTTATGGCAACAATAATTGCCGGTGCAGATAATTCTATTAATTACGCTAAGGGTGTTGCGTCGGCAGCTTTAATGTCGTCGTCATCTTTTGACCAGGTACTGCCTGACCCTAATAGTTATTACAGCCAGAATAATATAACTGTTCAAAATCATTCTTACGGAACAGAAATAGATAATAACTATGGTTTAAACGCAGCAGCTTTTGATAAAAGCTCCAACGACAATCCAAATTTAGTTCATGTATTTTCTTCAGGTAACTCAGGTAACTTAACTAGCACCTCCGGCCGGTATGCGGGCATTGCTGGGTACGCTAACTTAACGGGTAATTTTAAAATGAGCAAGAACAGCATAGCGGTTGGTGAGGTAGATTCATTTGGAATACAAACTTCTGTAAGCTCCGTCGGTCCTGCTTACGATGGAAGAATAAAACCTGAGATAACAGCGTTTCAAATGAATGGTACTTCTGAGTCAGCGGCATTGGTATCTGGTGTTATACTATTATTACAACAATATTATAAAATACAAATGGGTGCAGAATTACCAGCTGCAATGGCCAAAGCAATTCTTATTAATTCCGCAGATGACATTGGTAATGCCGGACCCGATTATAAAACTGGTTTTGGCAACTTGAATGCCTTACATGCCATGAGCGAAATTGAACGCAATACACTTTTTAACGGCGCCGTTGCAAACAAAACTTCGCAACAGTTTAACCTTACAATACCGTCAAATATTTCAAAAATAAAAATCACCTTATGCTGGAATGATTTGGCTGCGCAACCTTCAAGTACTGTTGCGTTGATTAATGATCTGGATCTTTCTTTAACCTCAACTTTATTACAGGATACTATCAGGCCTTGGGTATTGAATGGTTTTCCTAATGCAGATTCTCTCTCCGCACTTCCCAAAAGAAAAAGAGACAGCCTAAATAATATTGAACAAATAACATTAGGCAATCCTCTTGCGGGAAGTTATAGTATAAACGTGGTTGGCTATAATTTGCCCACAGGAACGGTACCATTTTCTATTGCTTATTCATTTGATACCATTCCTTTTTTCAAATGGCAGTCACCTGGCAAAAATGATTTTATACCGGCAGGACAGATCAGGGTATCAAGATGGGAAAATATTGGTAATAGTTCGGGAGATATCGAGATGTCTTATGCCAATAATATTTCGTGGAATAGCATATTGGTAAATCAGGATCTTACAAAAAGTTATTTTAAATGGAATGTTCCCGACACAATTGCCAAGGTTTTTTTAAGAATGAAAATTGGCAATAATTATTACTACTCAGATACTTTGCAAATATCAAGGTTGGTAAACCCAACCATAGGATTTGTTTGCAACGACAGCGTAATAGTTGAATGGAAAAAGGTGAATGGTTATAACAGTTATGTTTTGTATACGCCTGGTAATAGTTATATGATGCCTTTTAAGGAGGTCACAGACACTTCTGTCGTATTGCCAAAAACAGCATTTAATGGCAATTATATTTCAGTTGCCGGAAAAGCAAACGATGGCAGCCTTGGCAAACGCAGCTATGCGCTTAATTACACAAACCAAGGTGCAGGTTGTTACATAAACAGTTTTTTAGCATTGTTAACTACGACTGGTGTTAATGTTGCAGACCTCATTTTAGCTATCGGATCTTCTTTTAATGTAAAGGATATTTCTTTCGAGAAATTAAAAGGAGGCAGCTATGTTAATGTATATACTACTGCAGTAAATGGAATGGAATATAGATTTACTGACCGTGAACTGGCCGAAGGGATAACCTATTACCGGGCAAAAGTTTTATTAAACAATGGAAGAGTAATTTATTCCGATAAAGTTGCAGTGTTCTTTGTTTCAACTGGCTCCTATCTTGTGTTCCCAACACCGGTTAAAAAAAATGAAGATCTGCAGGTATTAACCAGCATACCAAATGGCGAGATATTTATAATGAGAGATATGTTGGGCCGAATTATTCTTAAAAAAGAAATTCAATTCGCACGCCAATACATCAGCACACGTTCAGTTATTGCAGGTATATATTATTATCAAATTTTAAAGAGCAATGCAGTTCTTAAAACTGGCCGGTTGGTTATTCTGTAGTTATTATCTTTTATTAATTTACGCAAAATTATTTGTCACGATTTTATATTCGCATCTGTAAAATCTACAATAGATTGTCTTTCTCTGTTTACAGTTATTTTCGTAACATCAGGGCGGGCGTAATGTCCAACAACATCAAAGTTCTGGCGCTCTTCCAATACCCTGTTAAAATCTATCGTACTTATTATCAACCCTTCTTTTTCAATGTTAGGTGCTACAATCCATTCTCCATCTGGCCCGGCAATACATGAACCTCCATTTGCCAAAACATTAGGAGCATCCTTTAAAATTTCTTTTAAATGAGGGGTATCTGCGGGAAAATTTACTACCCGCATTAAACTAGATACAGATACGACAAACGAGCGACTTTCTTTCGCTATAAATTTTGTAATGTCAACCGTATTGTATTCAGAGCCGGGCCAGGTGGCAATATGTAAATTTTCTCCCAAGCCATACAAGGCAGTTCTGGCAAGTGGCATCCAGTTTTCCCAACAGTTTAAACCACCAACCGAAAATTGTTTTAGCGGATGCACCTGTAATCCATTCCCATCTCCTGCAGCCCAGGTTAATCTTTCTTCATAGGTTGGTTGTAGCTTTCTATGAATGGATTTAATTTCTCCATCGGCATTTATATAAACCAATGAACAATACAAACTATGACCGCCCCTATCTTTTGCCCGTTCAATAATTCCTAAATAAATAGCTATTGAATATTGTTTTGCAAGTTTGCAAATATCAAGTAAATCACCATTTTCTATTTGTACAGCATTACGAATATAATGGGCATGTATTTCTTTTTGAATGATGGAATTAAACTCGCTGCCTTTGGTTAATGACAGCCAAAAAGGATAGCCTGGTAAAAACCCTTCCCCAAAAACAATCAATTCACATTTTTGTTTTCCGGCATCAATTATATAGGTTTTTATTTTCTCAATCGTTTTGCTTTTGTTTAACCAGACTGGCGCAATCTGCGCCATCGCTATTTTTAAGAGGTTTTCTTCGTCCATATTTTTATAAATTTGGTTGGATTTAATCCAGATTTAAGATTATAAGAAAAACATTTATACCATAGGACAACTTACAGTCAACATTTGTTATACCCAAAGTTTTCGCTTTTTATAAAGATAAATAATGTGAATAAATGCTGATAAAACTATACTGGTTACTGTTCGAATAATCATTGTCATTTATAATTAGCTTTTTCGGCTTTTATGTATCCACTCGCCAATAAAGCAAATTATAATTACTGCACCCGATACAATTACGCCAAGAATATTTGAGCGGTATTGCTCGTTAACTAAAATTATCAAGGCTATCATACACAAAACAAAACCTGATAATGGAATAACTTTATTAGCTCCGGTATTCTTCGATAGTCTACATCCCACTAGATTTACAATACCAAAAATCAATAAAAAGCCAACACTACCTGCGGTTGATATACTTTCTAAATCAAGCAGGTTTACCACTATTAATGTGGCGATTGCAGTGATCATTAAACCAACAGGCTGTTTCCAAAGTTGTGCAAGAAAATGATGTGGTAGTTCGTCATCTTCGGCAATT
>JBBRPX010000071.1:0-15089 GCA_038227505.1 Chitinophagales bacterium | reverse complement strand
GTTAAAGGAAATAGCAGATATTAAAACACTTACAGGTCCTGCATTTATTTACAGAGATAATAACATGCGGTATATAGCCGTTAAATTTTCTGTGAGAGGAAGAGATCTTGGAAGTACGATTGCAGAAGCACAACAAAAAGTAGGTGCCGCAATAGCGCTGCCTCAAGGGTATAAAACGACATGGAATGGTGAGTTTGAAAACCAGACCAGAGCATCAAACACACTTGTTAAAGTTGTACCCATTTGTTTGCTCTTAATATTTATTATTTTGTTCATTACCTATGGCAATGTAAAAGATGCAACACTTACTATTTTAAATGTACCGTTTGCTTTAATAGGTGGCATATTAGCATTACATATTACCGGCATAAATTTCAGCATAAGTGCAGGCATAGGTTTCATTGCGTTGTTTGGTGTATGTATTCAAAATGGTGTAATCTTAATTTCTGTTTTTAGA
Source organism: Chitinophagales bacterium (assembly GCA_038227505.1). GTDB lineage: Bacteria > Bacteroidota > Bacteroidia > Chitinophagales > Chitinophagaceae > Ferruginibacter. The sequence goes on along the minus strand of JBBRPX010000071.1, from coordinate 14,632 downwards.
AAAAACTTAGATGCTAAAATGCATTTGGATGAGGCTATCAGAGAAGGTGTAATATCCCGAGTGCGGCCTGTGGTAATGACCGCATTGATGGCTATGATTGGCTTGATGCCGGCAGCCATATCTACAGGCATCGGCAGTGAAACGCAAAAGCCATTAGCAGTCGTAGTTATTGGTGGCTTAATAACATCTACCATTCTTACCTTACTTATTTTGCCAGCCATTTATGCGCTCACTTATAAACTAATGCACAACAGGGAAAACAGAACATTATTAAGAAAAACAAGACTCGTGAGCAGGGTTGAAAAACCAAATAAATAGAAATTATTCAAGCCCCAAATTCTATAAATATTTAAAAATGGAACTGGTTGATGCTAATAAAATTTTATCTTTTTGTAAGCAGCTAATTAGAGTAGATGAAATTAATATTGTCACAAATAAAACTAAAGGGCTATTTTTTTTATTGCTCTTTATTGTTTGTTTTATTCAGAACACCCCTGCGCAAAATAACGTGGTTAACGAAGGAATTAATAATAACCGTTTAAGGGGAGTTGTTCTTGTTGAATCTGCCGTGGGAACTTTTGCAATGGTTGGCTTACATTATTTATGGTATAAAAAATTCCCCCACAGTCGTTTTCATTTATTTAATGATAACAATGAATGGCTAAATATGGATAAGGCCGGGCATGCTACCACTGCTTATAATTTTTGTGCCATTCAATATAATACTATGCGATGGTGCGGTTTAAATAACAGGCAATCTAATTTGATTGGTGGGCTAACCGCATTGGGAGCTCAAACCATTGTAGAAATATTTGATGGATTTTCGCAGAAATGGGGGTTTTCAACAGGAGATATGCTTGCTAATATTACAGGCACCGCTTTATTTGTGGCACAGCAATCTGTGTGGAACCAACAACGGGTACAAATGAAATTCTCCTTTCATAAAACTATATTTCCTCAGTATAACCCGAATGAATTGGGAAAGAACAAATGGCAGCGGTGGCTAAAAGATTATAATGGACAAAACTATTGGCTCACTGTTAATCCATCATCTTTTATGAGTAGCACATCAAATTTTCCAAAGTGGATTAATTTTGCAGGTGGAATAGGTGCAGAAGGTATGACAGGTGCCGTTACGAACCCTTCAAAAATTGGGAATGCTTCAATACCAGAATTTAAAAGAAAGCGGACGTATTTTATTTCAGCAGATGCTAACCTACCTAAGCTTTTTAATTCATCCAATTCAATATTATTATCTATTGCTAATATCATTAAGCTCCCCGCACCTGCTATTGAATTTAAAAAGGGTGAGGCTGTTAAATTTTACGGGATATATTTTTAACAGAATTTAAAAATATTTAAACTATGAGCTGATTTTTAAAATTCAGGTTCAGAAAACATCTAACTTGAATTAACTAAATTTATTGCAGCAGTGGAATTTGAAGACATCGGTTCAGAAATATTACTTTCTATTAAGCTGTACAATTTTCGGAGAAACAAATGCACACAGAAGTATTCAATTAATATCATCTCTACAAAAAGATATAATGAATTTTCCATTTAAAGAAATAAGAACGAAACTTTTAGCCGGAGACTTTTCTGGCTTATTTAGATTAACAAAAGAAAAAGGAAACAGTTTCATACATCCTTCAGAAGTAGCAAAATTGTTTATATCAATCCCAAGCGATAAAGCAATTGAAGCGTTCAAATCATTTCAAGCAGAGCAGGAAGTTGCCGTATTCCCATATCTAGATAACCAACTGCAAAAAAAAGTTATTAGTAGTTTAACAAAACCCAGAGCCACTTATATTTTAAATGAGTTACGGTCAGATGACCGTGCTATTTTTTTTTCTTCTCTCAAAGGTGTAGAACTTTCTAATTTTCTCGAATTTTTAAATGAGCCAAACAAGTCAGCCCTGCATAAAATATTAGGCTATTCAGATAAAAGTGTGGCAAGAATTATTAATACTGATTTTGCCACTATACAAAAAGGTATGACCATTGCTTCTGCAATGGAACACCTGCGCAACAACCATAAAGATACTGAAGCAGCCAATGTTATTTATGTGGTAGATGTAGATGGTAAACTTGTTGATGATATTCCTGTAAGACGATTTGTTTTAAATGATCCGCAAAAAAAAGTGGAAGATATTTTAGATGGCTATTGCACCAGTTTAAAAATCACAGATAGCAAAGAAGATGCGGTTCAAAAATTTAAAGAATATGACAGAGTTGTTTTGCCTGTTACAAACGATGCCAATATTTTATTAGGTGTAGTTACAGTAGATGATGTGATGGATGTAGTAGAACAAAGAGCTACTGCGGAAATTCAAAAATTTGGTGGTGTAGAAGAGTTGGATTACCCGTATGTAAAAACGCCTTTCTTCTCTTTATTGAAAAAAAGAGCAAGTTGGTTAATTGTTCTTTTTTTAGGTGAAATGCTTACCGCTACTGCAATGGGTTACTTTGACGGCGAAATTCAAAAAGCTGTGGTGCTGGCATTGTTTGTTCCTTTAATTATATCTAGCGGAGGAAACAGTGGTTCTCAGGCAGCTACATTAATTATCCGTGCTATGGCATTAAAAGAATTATTGCTAAAAGATTGGTGGTATGTAATGCGTAGGGAAATATTATCAGGCTTATCGTTGGGCATTTTATTAGGAACTATTGGCTTTATAAGAATAGCAGTTTGGCAACATTTTCATTGGTACGACTATGGTGTACATTGGCTTTTAATTGCAATCACCATTTTCTTTTCGTTAATAGGTATTGTTGTATGGGGCACATTGAGCGGCTCTATGGTGCCAATGATTTTAAAAAAATGTGGCGTTGATCCTGCTACATCTTCTGCACCTTTTGTTGCAACATTAGTAGATGTAACAGGATTGGTTATTTATTTCAGTATTGCCGCCATATTTTTAAAAGGAACTTTACTGTAGAATTGAATACCCAACAAATCATCAAACTTGTTTACAATATTTACCAACTTCCTCGTATCTATGTGTCATTACGGGCTAAGATGATTGGCATTAAATATGTTTCTTATTATCTAAATTTATTATTATGAAGCATACACATCACGAGGAAGCCGCAAAGCACCATGAAGAAGCAGCAAAGCATCACAAAGCAGCGCATGAACATCATACTGCTGGTCACGATGAAAAAGCAGCGCATGAAGCACATTCTGCAAGAGCTCACAACGCCCATGCTACAGAACATGCTGAACATGCAGCAAAAAAACACGCTGAAAAGCACCCTTAAAATTAGTTATCGACTATTGATTTTGCCCCCTTGATTTCAAGGGGTTTTTTATGTAATAAAATTTATACAGATTCATCATCGGCTCCTTTTTTAACGTTTGTGGGCTATCAATTTTGTTAACATATTAGTGTGCCTGAAATTTTTTTAATGGCTATAATAATTAATTACAGAATTGCTTTTTTAATAAACGAATATTAAAATTGCAGTGAACAGAATATAAAAAAAGTCCATGTAGAATATATTTTTGTAGCAATGATTATTTTAATATTCAATTTTATAGTTTTAAATATATCAATATCAAATCCTCATAAATTATTTTTACATTGTAAAATATTGAATATGATCTCACTATTTATTACCGTTGTTTTTTAGGATCAATTTTAATAACAAAAATGAAATATTAAAAAGCCTCATGAAAAAAAGCACGACAGTTATAGCAAAAATTAAAAAAATTTTCCGCATTTTGGGACCGGGGCTGGTTACTGGAGCAAGCGATGACGACCCGTCAGGTATTGCAACCTATTCTCAGGCAGGTGCTCAATTTGGGCTCTTAACTTTATGGCTGGCACTGTTTACATTTCCTTTAATGGCAGCCATACAAGGAATGTGTGCAAGAATTGGGTTGGTTACCTTACAAGGGTTGACAGTTACTTTAAAAAAGCATTACTCTAAGCCTCTACTTTATATAGTACTGCTTTTTAGTTTCCCCGCTATTACGCTAAATATAGGTGCAGATATTCAGGGAATGGGTGCAGTAGCAAATATGATTTTTCCTTCCATACCGGTATCGGTCTTTTGTGTGGGGGTCACAGCCATTTTAATGTTTATCATCATTAAATTTCCTTATCAGAAAATTGCTAAGATTTTAAAATGGCTTTGTCTTTCTTTGTTATTGTACGTTATCGTACCATTTATGGTAAAGCAGGATTGGGCTGCAGTTGCAAAGAATACTTTTATCCCTGCCATTCAATTTAACAAAGAATTTTTTTCAATAGTCGTTGCTATATTGGGTACTACCATTTCTCCTTATTTATTTTTTTGGCAGGCTACTATGGAAGCAGAAAATCTGGCCCATAGAAAAAAAAGGATCATTGTAAATAATTATGTTCTTGGCGATATGAAAACAGACGTAAATATTGGAATGTTCTTATCAAACCTGGTTATGTTTTTTATTATTCTTACCACTGGAAGTATTTTGTACAACGCAGGTGTCAGACAAATTGATACGGTTGACCAGGCCGCAAAAGCCTTAGAACCATTAACAGGAAAACTAACTTATTTAATTTTCGCAATTGGGGTTTTAGGTACGGGACTTTTGGCAATACCGGTATTAGCAGGCTCACAATCTTATATGCTGGCAGAAACTTTTGGGTGGGAGGCAGGGCTCGATAAAAAATTTCCACAGGCAAAAGCATTTTATATTTCAATTATTGTTTCATTGCTTATAGGTTTATCACTTGACTTTTTAGGAATAAGTCCAATAAAGGCTTTAGTTTTTACAGCAATAGCTTATGGTCTTACAGCACCTGTATTAATTGCCATTATACTCCACATTGGAAACAACAAAAAAATAATGCAGCAAAATACAAATTCAGGGTTATCAAATACACTTGGTTTTATTACGTTAATTATTATGACTGCAGCAGCAGTTGCATTAATTTATTTTCTGTTTGTAACTTAAGCGGTGACAAATATTTTTAGGTAAGTTACTCAAGTAATAATGCTTGGCTTAAAACTGATATTGAGTTCAACCATTCTTACCTTTGGGAAATAAAAAGCCTGCATGCAACAAATTCTTTTAATAGAAGATGAACAAAGAATTGCCGAACTTATTAAACGGGGTTTGCAAGAGCAGGGCTTTGCTATAACTGTTGCTTATGATGGATTAATGGGAAAGAAGTTGGCTATTGCAAACAATTACGACCTTGTTATTACAGATATTATTTTACCTAACATAAATGGCATTGAATTTTGTAAACTAATAAAAAGTATAAAGCCTGATATGCCTGTTATAATGCTGACAGCTTTGGGAACTACCGATGATAAAGTTGAAGGTTTTGATGCTGGTGCAGACGATTATTTAGTGAAGCCTTTTGAATTAAGGGAATTATATGTTCGTATCCGTGTTTTATTAAAAAGACTAAATAATAAAACCAATCCACAGGGATTTATTTTAAAGTATGCTGATATTGAATATAACCTACACACTAAAATTGTAAGACGCAACAGTAAAGAAATCCAGCTTACACCAAAGGAACTAAAACTGTTGGAATATATGATGCAGAATACGGAGAGGGTTTTAAGCCGTGTAGAAATTGCCGAAAAAGTTTGGGAAACAACATTTGATACCGGTACAAATTTTATTGATGTGTACATTAATTATTTGCGTAAGAAAATAGACAAAGGCTTTGAAACAAAATTGATACATACCAAGCCCGGCCTGGGTTTCATTTTTAAACAGGGTGGCCATGCAGATTAGAACAAGGCTAACTATTTTATTTACCAGCTTAACAGCATTGCTGTTATTAGTTTTTGCAGTAACCATTTATTTATCTTCATCAAAAACGAGGGAAGATGAATATTTTAAAAGACTGCAGCAACAAGCTTCTGTAAAAGCCAATTTATTATTTGATACAAAAGTTGCACCCAATGTTTTGCAGCTTATTTATCAAAACGTTCCCAACACATTATTTCAGGAAGAGGTAGCTATTTATGATACTGCGTTTCACTTACTTTATCATGATGCCGTTAAGATTGATAAGGTGAAAGAAACCAGGGGTATGATTGACAGTATTGTAACGCTGAAAGAAATAAGGTTTTACGTAAATAATCTTCAGGCTATAGGTTTTTTGTATGAGCATCAAAATAAACATTACGTTGTTACCGCAGCCGCAAAGGACGATTATGGGCTTACAAAACTTGCTACTCTTTGCAATACATTGATCGTATCTTTTCTTATCAGCATCATCATCATATTTTTTGTAGGACGTTTTTTAGCCCGGCAATCATTAAAACCTGTTTTGGTTTTGGTTGATAAGGTAAAAAAAATTACGGCGACCAATTTAGATTTACGGGTAGATGAAGGAAACAGAAAAGACGAAATTGCAGCACTCGCTATTACATTTAATGAAATGCTTAACCGGCTTGAAAATTCTTTTGATGCACAAAAAATGTTTGTATCCAATATCTCTCACGAATTAAGGACTCCATTAGCCATCATTATCTCCGAATTGGAACTCGCAACAAGCAAGGAAAGGAATATGCAGGAATATAAAGAAGTTATTTCTTTTGCTTTACAGGACGCAAAACGATTGGCAAAATTATCAAATGGGTTGCTCGATTTTGCTAAAGCGAATTACGACCAAACGGAAATTGCTTTTAAAGAAATCCGTTTAGATGAAATATTGCTCGATGCAAGGCAGCAGGTAATTAAATCAAACGCCAGCTATAAAATTGTAATAAATTTTATTGATGAAGATGCTGAAGATGATGATTATATTTCAATAAACGGCAACGAGTATTTATTAAAAGTGGCTTTTATAAACCTGATGGAAAATGGCTGTAAATTTTCAGCGGATAATACTTCCACAGTCACGATTTCCCATAAACATCCATTGGCTGTATTGCAATTTGTAGACAATGGAATTGGTATAGGAAAAGAAGATTTACCCAATATTTTCGCACCTTTTTATCGTGGCTCAAACAAACAATATGCTGATGGAAACGGTATTGGTTTATCCCTTGCACAAAAAATAATAAAGCTGCACATAGGCAATATTATTGTTAATTCAAAAGAGAATATTGGTACAACCTTTACAATCGAATTTTTACACGTTTAATGTTTCTAATGATTTTCTAATAACATTCTAAAGTATTTCTAATAGCCCCTTTGATGGGGCTATTTTAATTTTACAATAACAAGTTATTTATGAAAAAAAATTTCAGTTGGCTCAGTGCCATATTAATAGTAGCAATCGTTGTTTATTTGATAGACCTCAATGTTAGCGGGTATCACAATAAGAATAACACAATCCCGGTATTAAGGTATAGCATTATTGCATTACCAGTCGTGCTTTCTATAATGGCTGCAAACATTTTTTTTAGAAAAAGAAAATAAAACTAGTTGAAATGATTAAAGTGGCAGCACAAAAAATAATGAAGAGTTTCTCTATCGATACAACTTCAAACGATTTTAATACCAACGCAGAAATAAAATTAAAAAACGCTGCAAAAGCTGATAAAGATGGTTACCTGACAATGTTGGCTAGTAAAGAAACCGGCCTTTCTATCATTGAAGTGCAAAACAAACAGAAGCAATTTGGTCTAAACGAAATTGCACACGAAAAAGCACCAGCTTGGTATATACAGTTTCTTCAGGCCTTTTTAAATCCTTTCATTGGGGTATTAATCGTTATCGCTATTATTTCTTTAATAACTGATGTGCTCATCATCGCTTCAAAAGACAGAGATTATAAAACGATTACCGTGGTTGGTATCATGGTTTTTCTTAGTTCTTTTTTGCGGTTTTGGCAGGAGTTCAGAAGCAATAAGGCTGCCGAGCAATTAAAAGGTATGGTAAAAACAACTGCCTTGATTTTGCGTGAAATCGTTGGCAAAAGAGAAATTGAGATCAAAGAAATAGTTCCTGGCGATATTGTTTTTTTATCTGCGGGCGATATGATCCCTGCCGACTGCAGAATTATACAATCAAAGGACTTGTTTGTAAGCCAATCAATGCTTACAGGTGAGGCATTGCCCGTGGAAAAAAGAGAGTTTAAGATTGACAATGCAGACACAAAATCACCGTTGGAATTAGAAAATATTTGTTTTATGGGAACAAATGTGGTCAGTGGTTCGGCTATGGCAATTGCAGTTACAACAGGCAACCAAACGTATTTTGGCTCAATTAGTAAATCACTTACAGGCAAGCGGGCAGAAACCAGTTTCGATAAAGGTGTAAACAGTGTGAGTTGGTTATTGATTCGGTTTATGCTGATAATGGTGCCGCTGATCTTCTTAATAAATGGATTTGTAAAACACGATTGGTTAGAAGCCTTGTTGTTCGCAATAGCTGTTGCTGTTGGCTTAACGCCAGAAATGCTGCCAATGATTGTTACTGCCAACCTTGCCAAAGGTGCATTGAATATGAGCAAGAGAAAGGTAATTGTAAAACGTTTAAATGCCATTCAAAATATTGGGGCAATGGATATTTTGTGCACTGATAAAACAGGTACATTAACAATGGATAAAATTGTTTTGGAAAGACACCTCAACATTTTTGGCGACCAGGATGAGGAAGTGCTTAAATGGGCTTACCTGAATAGTTATCATCAAACAGGATTAAAGAACTTATTGGATGTTGCAGTTTTAGAGCATATAGAAGTACACGAACATTTAAAAGCAGAAGAATATTTTTTAAAGGTTGACGAAATTCCGTTTGATTTTCAGCGACGTAGAATGTCGGTTATTTTAAAGCAACGCAATGGCAAACATTTATTAATCTGCAAAGGTGCTGTAGAAGAAATGTTGGACTTATGTAGTTATGCTTTTGACCCAGGCGAAGACAAGCAACTGCACTTAGAAAACGATAAAATAATTAATGTAGATGAAAAAATGCGTAGCCGTATTTTAGAAACATCCAAAAAATTAAATGCAGAAGGGTTGAGGGTTTTATTGGTAGCCATAAAAGAGTTTGATAACCGTGCGCTAACCTATTCTGTTGCCGATGAAACTGATATGGTACTGACAGGTTTTATTGGGTTTTTAGATCCTGCAAAGCCATCTGCAAAACCATCGATTGAAGCCTTGCATAAATTAGGTGTTTCCTTAAAAGTGTTAACGGGTGACAACGAAATTGTCACCAAAAAAATATGCAAGGATGTAGGCATTCCTATTACAAATATTATGATTGGGAATGAAATGGAAAAAATAACAGATGAAGAACTTACAGCAAGAATAGATGATATAAGCATATTTGCTAAACTAAGTCCTGCACAAAAAAGCCGGGTGGTAAAAGTATTGCAGGCAAAAGGACACACCGTTGGTTTTATGGGCGATGGCATTAACGATGCCGGTGCATTGCGTGATGCAGATGTAGGCATTAGTGTTGATACTGCTACAGACATCGCAAAAGAAAGCGCAGATATTATTTTACTTGAAAAAGATTTAATGGTGCTTCGCAAAGGCGTAATTTATGGCAGGCGAACATTTGGTAATATTATTAAGTATATCAAAATGACTGCCAGCAGCAACTTTGGCAATATGTTCAGCATGTTGGGCGCAAGTGCATTTCTACCATTCCTGCCAATGCTGCCTATTCAAATTTTGGTTAACAATCTTTTGTACGATATTTCCCAAGTATCAATCCCCTGGGATAGTATGGATGCAGAATATTTAGAACAGCCAAAAAAATGGAATGCAGGCGGCATAGCAAAATTTATGGTATATATCGGACCCATCAGTTCCATTTTTGACTATGCTACTTTTGCTATAATGTGGTTTGTTTTTAAAGCTAATTCCCCCGAACATCAAAGCCTGTTTCAGTCTGCATGGTTTGTTGAAAGTTTATTATCTCAAACTTTGATTGTGCACATGATACGGACACGAAAGATTCCTTTTATACAAAGTTGGGCAACCGCACCGGTGGTGGCACTTACATCAGTCATCATGTTAATTGCTATTGCAATTCCGTTTTCACCTTTGGCAGCATCCTTTAAAATGGTCGCATTGCCCATAAGTTTTTTCCCGTGGATTTTGGCAATATTAATTAGTTATTGTGTGCTTACACAGGTAGTAAAAACATGGTTTATTAAAAAGTTTAATGAGTGGTTATAAGTCAATTTTAAAAGAAAGTAAGATGAAAAAAATTATTATAACAGCAATTGTTTTCATAGCTTTTATACAAAGTGTGGTTGCACAAAACAATTCGCACACCGCAGGGAAAACAATCTGGACAAATCATTTTCAATTTACTACAGTAGTGCAAAGTCACGCAGGTTTTAAATCATTATACAGCGGCAAAAACAGTTTGGCAGACAGTGTAGAAATAGCTGCTACTACAGCAACTGCAACACTTTTTTTAGGTCATAAATTATGGAAGGGTGCTGCTGTATATTTTAATCCTGAACTTTCCGGTGGCCGGGGATTAAGTTCTGCGGTTGGAGTTGCCGGTGCATTGAACGGGGAAAGTTACCGGGTTGGAGCTACATCACCTGCCATATTTGTAGCACGGGGATATTTGCAGCAACACATTGCTTTGGGCAATACTGCCTATGAAAATGTAGAAGAAGATGTAAACCAGGTGGCGGATAAAATACCGGTAAACCGAATTACAATTAGTGGAGGAAAGTTTGCCATTGGTGATTTTTTTGATAATAATAAATACAGCCACGACCCACGTGCACAATTTCTCAACTGGTCATTAATGGGAAATGGTGCATGGGATTATCCTGCCAATACAAGAGGTTATACAATGGGTTTGGTGGTGGCATTAATAAAACCAACATGGGCCATAAGAATTTCAAGTGTGGCAGTACCACGCATTGCCAATGCACCTAAAATGGAATATAAAATTTCTAAAGCTCATTCCGAAACATTTGAGTTGGGAAGAAAATTAAATATTAACAAACGTAAAGGGGTAGTTCTTTTACTTATATCAAATACATTATCAAAAGCCCCTTCTTATAGAGATGGATTAAAAGCTATCGCAAATAATAGTTCTTTTCTTTTAAATGTTATTGCTGGTAAACAGGAAGGCATAATTTATGATGGTAAAAAGTTTGGTACAGGCTATAGTTTTGAACAGGAGTTAACAGATGAAATTGGTCTGGTTAGCCGTGCAGGCTGGAATGATGGAAAACATGCGACATGGGCATTTACAGAAATTGATCAATCTTTTAGCCTTGGCCTGTCAGTAAGAGGAAGCAAATGGAAACGCCCTGAAGATGTATGTGGCTTGGCGACTGTAATAAACGGTATTTCCAACGACCACAAAGATTTTCTAAAAGCAGGCGGTTATGGCTTTATCATTGGTGATGGTAGATTAAATTACAGCCACGAAACAGTAATCGAAACTTATTACAATGCCCATTTATCAAAATATTTTTGGGTTACGGTAGATTATCAGTTTGTAAAAAATCCTGCTTATAATAAAGACCGAGGCCCTGTTCATGTGTTTGGTGTAAGAGGGCATATTCAATTTTAATAAAAAATACAACTACGGGCAGTTTTACTCGCCTGCATTAAACAAATTAACAATTATAAATTGCATAATTTGACAATTTTTGTAGCATTGTATTCGATTTTAATTTACAACAAATTATTACTGTTTGAACCGGCAACCAAATTCAAATTAATAGATATAATTTTTCCTGTAAATGTACCTCGCCAAAATTTAATTGATCATTTGGCACATCGCAATGTTTTTAGTTACCAAACTTTCCATCAAAATCCCTTTTCTGAACAAAGTAATAAGTTTAAAATTTATACTTAAACCCTGGTATAAATCTGCCATTACTATAATTAAATGTATATGATAATGTGGCTTTATCTTTCTTAGGAGGAGTAGAACTGATTAATTTTCTATTTCTTTTAACCACTTGCTTTGCACATAAATAACCCAATGCAATTGCCATTGGATAATCGCTTATCCAATGTACGTCGTTATTAATCATTGATAAGCCGACTAATCCAATAAGTGAATAACCTACCGGCTTAATATATTTTTTCTCAGAATAATTTTCTGCCAAAATTGTTACAGTACTCATTAATGTGGCTAAGTGGCCTGAAGGAAATGCATCAAAATTGGGTGTATTGGTTTGGTAATTTTTAAAAGAAGGGAAAGGATGCCATTTACTTTCATCCGTTGTGTTACTTGGGCTTTGTCTTCCTGAAATTCGTTTTAAAAGTTGTGTACCTACGCCCATTAAAATAAATGTTTCTGTTAATTGGCTGGCAGTACTCAAAGCACGGTAATCATTTTTTATTTTACCATAAGTAAACAGCCCGGCACCAATTAATAAACTTGGAAAACCCTGACCCATTTGATAAAAGGCAGTATTTAAATTTTGGGGGGCTTTAAAAATGCTAATATTTGTTGTACCTGCTTTAAGATTTATAATATCCCTGTATTCTTCTTCGGAATGAAAATGTATATTTTCTGTAAATTGTTTCACTCCTTTTGAAACTCCTTCGTCTGCAACCATCAGCGCTAAAGTGGTGCCTACAATTAAAAGCAATGGCTTTATATTTTCTTTTTTAAAGGTTGTAACTACAATTCCTTTCGCATCTTGTGGTAGATTGGTTAAAAAACCAAATGCTTTAGGCTTTGTGTAAATAAAAGTTTTTCCATTGCGTAATTTATAAACCTGTGCTTTTTTATTTGGTGTAAAAACAGTTGTATCTGCTTTAGTAATTTTGGTGCTATCTGTATAGGTAGTTTGTGAAAATAACGAACCACAATAAAAAAGAGTTATGGCGAAAAATAAAATGGATGCTTTAATTTTTATAATCATTATCAAAAAAATATTGTAAGTAAATTAATTAGTTTTTAAAATTATAAACCACAGAAAGCCCACCACCACCACTTTTATAGAAAGGCAATACCATTGTACTCATCGGTTTGTTTTTAAAGAACTTTCTTTTTATAACAGGATATAGCCAGTAAGATAATTTTGTTGAAACAATACCAAAACCTGCACCGGCAACTACATCGCTAACCCAATGTTTGTTATTGTATAATCTTAAAATACCTGTTGCAGTAGCTGCTGCATAGCCCGCTATTCCATACCAAGGAGAAACATTTTTATATTCCTGCCTCATAAACTCTGCTGCTGCAAATGCCGTGGTGGTATGGCCTGAAGGGAAGGAATTATAACCAGATCCATCAGGTCGTTGTATTTTTGTAATACGTTTTAGAGGCAAAACTATTGCAGAGGAAATGGCGGTTGATAAGGCATAAATGATTGTTCTATCTCTAAAATTGTTTTTACCTTTTATTCCTAAAGCATTAAAACCATATACAGCAAGAGCAGGCGAATATTGCAGGTAATTATCCAAATTTGTTATAGATGTTGGATGATGTTCTTTAATCTCAATTTTTGTATTGTTGTCTAACGTTTTTAATCCATCATTCCCCAACGAAATAAACCCATAAGTAATTAGGACAGCAGGTATAATAAATGACTTAACGCTCGGCTTCCTGTCATTCTTCTCATGTAAAATTTTATCGAATTTAATTTCAGCGTTTTCACTTTGTTGTAAACTATCTGATACCTGCGCTTTACTAATAGTCAATAAGGTAAGGCTGCATATCAATAAAAATATTTTTCTCATTTTAGCGTTTGGTAGTTTTTATAAATCTGCATATAAACCATGTGCACACTTATATATTAATTCGGTATGTAAAAATAGTGGGTGACGGCAAACAATGTAAAATTTAGTAAGAAAAATTTCCTTTTCTCATAAAATCTTCAAAAGCGTACGTTGAAGTAATCATTCGATGAGCATATTTGCTTAAAAGTAATGATTGAGGGAACGCTTGAAAGGGCTACCCCATCGAAACATTTACCCCTATCTTCCAAAGAATAAACTATAAAAAAATCTCCACAAATTTGTGGAGATTAAGTGGGCCCACTAGGATTTGAACCTAGGACCACCTGATTATGAGTCAGGTGCTCTAACCAACTGAGCTATAGGCCCTTTCTTTTAACAAAAATCAATTACTTGTTTTAAGTTTATTATGAAAGAAAAAGTAAGAAATTTCATTATAAAAATAATAAAGAAAACAAATTTTAAAGTGTGAGTAAAATTTGTCACAAGTATAGTATGGTTGATACTCCAAGTTAAAATATGAATAATAACAATGACCCTACAAAATTACTACTTGCAAATTATTGAAGAGTATAAAAACTTCAATAATATTTTAATTTACTAAACGATTATTCCGACAAACAACCTGAATTCATTACAGAAGAAGTAAAATTTATTGATTTATTAGTATTTTCTTTGAGTATTTAAATTGTTTACATTTGAGGATGATTTCTTGTTATGATCCCGAAAAAAGATAAATTTAATCTTTCCGATATTGTCGACCTGCAACAAAGAATTGCTATATATAAAGACGGCATATCATATAAAAAATTATTCTTTTATTTTTTTTTACCGCTAAAAAGTTTTTCATATTCCATCATAAAATCTAAAGAATATGCAGAGGCAATTGCATTAAGTTAGTTAGTCGACCCTCAAAAAGTCATTTTTAAATTCAGGGCATAAAAATTCTTACAAACCCCTATAAAATATTTGTAGAGGAGTAACCACCTAATAATTGCCTCTGTACGCCAGAGGTTCATTCGTCGTTTAAAATTCATTGCAG
>JBBRPX010000070.1:0-15184 GCA_038227505.1 Chitinophagales bacterium | reverse complement strand
CCACTTAAAATATCCAGCGTATCTGGTGTGATTTTTATGTTTACATTTTTATTGCTGAGCTTGTTCATTATCTGCGTAATAATGTCTCTGTCATTATTGTCAACTGCAATAATTATTTCTTCAATATTTTTATTAGTAATAATCTCTCCAATGTTTTCTATTGAATTATGATACGTTATTTTTTCAGAGGGAAGGTTAATTGCATATCTTCCTAAATTTATATAATCTGTAATGATGAAACCGGAATAGTCGTTTGTTTCTAGAAATTCTTTATAAAAGTTTTGGGCTTTATTACCTGATCCAATTAGGAGAGAATTAAAAAAAACCTTTTTTTCTTTAAGTTGTTTTTTTGTTTGTGATAAAAAAATTAAACGAGTGATAGTGCTGCATATCATTGTAGGAAAAAGCAATAAATAGAACTCCGAATAATAATCGTAATTATTTGTTTTTGGGTTTTTGAGTATAAAGAAGAATAGCAAGAATAAGCAACCAATTACAGTAATGAGTATGGTTTTAAAAAATTCTACAACACGAGATTTTTGATAAAGTGTGGTGTACGTTCCTGAAATAAAATGTAAACAAATCCATCCGGTAACATACATAACTAAGCCTATATAAAAGCCTGAAGGGACTAGAAACTTACCATTATATAATTGTGTGCGGAGGTAATAAAAAATAACCCAGGTGAATATTGCAACAAAAATGTCTACAAGGGTGTAAAAGCCAATATTGATACGTGGTTGTTTCACTGTTTAATATTAGTTTGACGCCTTGTTGATCTTGGCCAAAATTTGGTGGGCAACTTCCATTGCCCTAAATCCATCAACGACTGTTACGGCAGTTTCAGTATTATTTATAATTGCATTTTTAAATGCAACAAGTTCTTCTTTCATTGCGTTTGTATCAGCTACAATAGGGTTGGCAATAGCAACCGTTTTTTTTCCTTTAACTGTATCAATATCGAATGTAAATACATTTTTATCTGTGGTTGCATTTTGGCTTATTATCTCAGTTTTCTTTTCTAAAAAATCTATACCGATGTAAGCGTCTTTTTGAAAAAGCCTCATCTTTCTCATTTTTTTCATTGAAATGCGACTGCTGGTAAGGTTGGCTACGCAGCCGTTATCAAACTCAATTCTTACGTTTGCTATATCGGGTGTATCGCTTAAAACTGATACGCCATTTGCAGAAATATAACTGACATTACTTTTAATTAATTGTAAAATAATATCAATATCGTGTATCATTAAATCTAAAATTACGCTAACATCTGTCCCTCGTGGATTAAATTGAGACAACCTGTGTACCTCAATAAACATAGGCTCTAATTTGTAGTTTTTTAATGCTACAAAAGCAGGGTTAAATCTTTCAACATGGCCTACCTGAAATTTTAAATTAGACTCGACAGCAAGTTTTAAAAGCGCTTTTGCCTCATCCATTGTATTAGTAAGAGGCTTTTCTACAAATACATGTTTTCCTTTTCTCAAGGCAAGGGCGCAAAGTTCGTAATGAAAGGTGGTTGGTGCTACAATATCAACAGCATCGCAGTTGTCCAACAACTCATCAGGTGTTATGTATCTTTTTATTTTATACTTTTCAATAATAGCGTTTGCATTTGCCTCGTCTGTATCACAGAAGCCAACAACTTTAACATCATCTATTTCCAGCCAATTGTTTAAATGAAATTTTCCTAAATGTCCTGCGCCTATAATTCCAATCTTTAGCATATAAATTATTTAATCTCACTGTAGTTTAATTTTTCATTCTTCCCAAAAACCCATTTTCCCAAATTTTGTTATGCGGGTATCAACTCTTTCCTGTGCAGGGATATGTTTTAATTCCTGTATAGTTTTTGTAAGGTAACTTTTAAGTATTTCTGCTGCTTCATCATAATCCCAATGGGCTCCACCAATTGGTTCGGGTATCACTTCATCAACCAATCCAAATGCAAGCATATCTTTCCCGGTAAGTTTTAATTGCTCTGCAGCAGTTTCTTTTTTATCCCAGCTACGCCACAAAATGCTGCTACAGCTTTCAGGAGATATTACTGTATACCATGTATTTTCCATCATTACAACCCTATCCCCAACACCTATGCCCAATGCGCCACCACTTGCACCTTCACCAATGATAACGCATATTACAGGTACTTTAAGGCTAATCATTTCAAAAATATTTCTGGCAATTGCTTCGCCCTGTCCCCGTTCCTCAGCTTCAAGACCTGGGTACGCTCCGGGTGTGTCTATTAAAGTTATAACAGGTTTATTAAATTTCTCTGCAAGCTTCATCAAACGAAGCGCTTTTCTATACCCTTCAGGGTTGGCCATGCCAAAATTTCGTAATTGGCGTGTTTTTGTATTAACGCCCTTTTGTTGGCCAATAATCATTACTGTTTCACCATTTAACTGGGCAAAACCACCAACCATTGCTTTGTCGTCTTTTACATTTCTATCGCCATGAAGCTCAGTAAAAGAAGTACACATTTTTTCAATGTACTTTAAGGTATACGGTCTGTCAGGGTGACGACTCATTTGTACCCTTTGCCATGGTGTTAGGTTTTGAGTAATTTCTTTTTTTGTTTCAATAATCCTAGCCTCGAGTAATGCAATAGCACTACTCATATCGGTATCAGATTTTTCTTGCGTTAAATTAAGCTGTTCTATTTGATCGTATAATTCTTTTAGTGGCTTTTCAAATTCCAGATATTGCCTATTCTTTAACTGTGGCATAATGTTTTAACCTTTATAGTAAGTTTTGGATGTAATATAATTTGTAAAAATAGGAGTTACATTTTTTTTTAGAAAGTTTTGTTTTCAAAATGTAAATTACCCTATATTTGCACTCCGGAAAAAAGCTTGATTGTTAGGATCTGAAATGTTTTTTTAAGGTATTGGGTTGGTAGTTCAGTTGGTTAGAATGCTGCCCTGTCACGGCAGAGGTCGCGGGTTCGAGTCCCGTCCAGCCCGCTTTAAAGGCTTCAAAGAATATTTACTTTGAAGCCTTTTTCGTTTTACTTCAGTGGTGGTAAACATTGATGTTATTAAAAACTTTCATTTATTATTTTGGCAGCGAGTGTACTTATTAGCATATATTTTTCTTGCTTATTTTTTATTTTTTTGCCGTTATTTTTATCTCTTTTCTAAATCTATCATTTGGCAGAGATAGCTTCTAGGCGTTATCTTCAACACAGCATTTGTATTTCCTTTTTAATTGTCAATGAGAATTAACTCAAATACATAGTGGTGTAAAAACCTGTTTTTTAACCTCTAAAAAAAATAAATTTGGTAGAATATTTCCTCAGGATGCTGATATACCTAATATATTTTGTAAATATCATCCGTTGTGGTTTTGAAGAGGATGTGATTAAATAATGTATTATTAATTGTTGTTGACATTTTAATTAAACAAGCGATATTATTAACGTCTGAAGTGGCCTTTGACCAATTGTAAGATAAAGTAGATGTAATAAAAAAGTCTTTCAAAAATTGAAAGACGCATTTTTCAGAAAATTAATTTTCAAATTTTTTCTTATTTATTTATCCAGTTAAATTCATATTCTAAAGGTGCTACGATAGATCTCTCAGCAACCCTTCTAAAACGGTCAGGTAGTTTCATTAAATAATCACGAGCTTTTTCTCCCTGCTCATTTAAATTGGAAATATTCCCAATGTTCCATTCGACCACCAAAGATTCCAGAATATTTGTGTAATCCCAACTTGTGTAAACGCCTAACCTTTGCGCAGCATCACTAAAATGCGAAAATGTTGTTCCTATTTGTTCCCCGGCCTGTCTTAAAAAATGTGCCGGCATCACAATTTTTTTGCGCATCATAGTTTCAAATGCAAGCATCATTTCGTTCGCATCGATATTGAATATTTTTCCTACAAAACTTTTATATGCTTTTGCATGTCTAGCCTCGTCAGAGGCAATTACACCACATATTTTTGAGAGTTGATTGCTGCCATGTTTTTTTGCAAGCGAAGCTGTGCGTCTGTGAGAAATATTTGTTGCCAATTCCTGAAAAGACGTATAAATGAAATTTTTATATGGATCTCTTCCCGTACCTATATCAAAACCATCAGCAATTAAATATTGAGTGCTTATTTCCATCTGCCTCATATTTATACGTCCCGAGAGGTACAAGAATTTATTCAATAGATCTCCATGCCTGTTTTCTTCTGCAGTCCACATTCTAACCCATTTTGCCCAACCCTGTGGTTCTTCTTTGCTTACACCCTCTAGGTCCATCAACCAGCTCTCGTAGGTAGGCAAAGCTTCTTCTGTAATTACATCTCCAACCAGCACCGCCAAATAATCGTAGGGCAACTCTTTGCATTGTAATTGTAATTCCTTTATTTCTTGGGCAAATTGTTCTAAGGAGCTATCGGGTAAAAAATCTGAAGGTTGCCAGTTTGTATCAATGTCTTTTAAATATTCCTGTATAACAAGGTCAATGTCCTTCCCCAAAAAATTCATTACTTCAATCTTGTTTTGTTTAATATTTACTGACATAAAATCTTATTACTCTTTTAAAAATTAGTTAACTGTTGGTAAAATTACATGTATTTCATAAACCATAGATTTTGAAGTATATCTATCTACAGAAATTTTTAAAAAACACTAAACAGTAACTGGCTTTTATAGAACAAATATTGCACCATAGAGTGCTATTTTGTCAAAATTGTTTGCATTTTATTACCAACAAAAAACCCTCCCAAATTTTGGGAGGGTTTAAGAATCTTAGAATAGAAGATTATTGACCTTTGTTTTCTTCTGTTGGTTTTGTTGCAGCATCTGCTTCATCATTAGTGAATTTAGCTTTCAAATCAGCTAATGCACCAAGATCGCCAAGTGTAGTCTTTTCTACTTTAGCCTGTATGTTTTTTACAGCCTTTTTAGTAGTTTCAACTTCAGCTCTTTTTTCTTTCATTTCTACTTGTCTTTCTTCTTCTTTTTCCTGCTCCCAAAGTCTTGTATGGCTAAGAACGATGCGTTTGTCATTACGGTCAAATTCAATTACAACAAAATTTGCAATCTCATCTTGAGCGATAGCTTTTTCATCCTCTTTCATCAAATGACGAGTAGGTGCAAAACCTTCAAGACCATAAGGAAGCTGAACTACAGCACCTTTATCATCTTTCTTAATTACCGTTCCTTGGTGCAAAGAACCTACAGCAAATGTATCTTCCAAGCTGTTCCATGGATCTTCTTCAATTTGCTTATGACCAAGTTGAAGCTTACGTCCTTCTTTATCAATGCTCAAAATCATTACTTCTATTTCGTTGCCTACTTTAGTGTATTCGTTAGGATTGTTAAAGCGCTTCAACCAGCTTAAATCGCTGATATGTATCATTCCACCAATGCCCGTTGAAAGCTCAACAAATACACCGTATGGAGTAATGTTTTTAACGGTACCCATGTGCTTACTGGCTTCAGGGAAATGATTTTCGATTGTACTCCATGGATCTTCTGTTAATTGCTTAATAGAAAGACTCATTTTGCGTGTATCCTTATCAAGCGTTACCACTTTAGCTTCGTACTCGTCACCAAGTTTAAAGAATTCTTTTGCATTGATAGGAGTGTTAGCCCAAGTAATTTCACTTACGTGTACTAAACCTTCAACACCTGGCATAATTTCTAAGAACGCACCGTAGTCTTCGATATTTACAACTTTTCCTTTCACAATTTCACCTTCTTTCAAACTTTCTGAAAGCGTATCCCACGGGTGAGGAGTAAGTTGTTTAAGACCTAGGCTGATACGTTTTTTGTCATCATCAAAATCCAATACAACGACATTTAATTTTTGATCCATCTTCAATACTTCTGATGGATGGTTTATGCGGCCCCAAGAAATATCAGTGATGTAAAGTAAACCATCTAAACCACCAAGATCAAGGAATGCTCCAAAATCAGTGATGTTTTTAATTGTTCCTTCCAATACCTGACCTTTCTCAAGCTTACTAATAATTTCTGCTCTTTGTGCCTCAATATCGCTTTCAATAAGTGCTTTGTGAGATACAACTGCATTCTTAATTGCTTCGTTGATCTTTACAACTTTAAATTCCATTGTTTTACCTACAAACTGATCGTAATCTGTTACAGGCTTCACATCTATCTGAGATCCCGGTAAGAAAGTTTCCATTCCAAAAACATCAACGATCAATCCACCTTTGGTTTTGCTTGTAACAAGACCGGTAACAATTTCGCCTGTTTTATTTACTTCAACAATTCTCTCCCAAGCACGGGTAACTCGGGCAGATTTGCGACTAAGATGAAGATTTCCTTCTCTGTCTTCTTTTTCTACCACCATTACTTCTACCACATCACCAACTTGTATACCACCTGGTATATCTCTAAATTCGTTTAGTGAAATAAGACCATCACTTTTAAACCCGATGTTAACTACTGCATCAGTTTTGGTTAATGATTCAATGGTTGCCTGAATCATTTCACCATCATTAATTTGCTTAAAAGTGTTATCGTAAACTACATCATACTTTTCTTTCTCTTCTTTAGAGTAAGCAGATACATTGCGTTTATCTCTACTCCAATCAAAATCATCGTGTGGAGTTTCTGCCTTTGGTTCGTAGGCTGGTTTAGTTTCTGCAACTATTTCTGCTGCAGGTGTCTCAGTTGCAACAGTTTGTGCTGCATCAGTGGCGTTTGTTGTCGCAGTGGCCTCGGTTGCATCTGCAGCCTTTGGCTCCTGATCTTCTGCGTTTAGTTGTTTGTTAATATTAAATGACATATAATAACCCGTGGTTTTTTAACGGGCTGCAAATGTACAAAAATTTTATCATTTAACTAGTCAAACATATACAGGTAATGAAATGACGATGTTTAATAATTAAATCCTTTTATTAAACTTATACAAATAAACATTTGAAGTAAAAGAACGTAAACAATAAGAGTTTTTTTCAAACTGATTTATCCTTTTAAAGAAAATAATTTTGCTTTACGGTGTATATCTTAGTTCGCAGTTTTAACACAATTCGGATTTTTCATGTTTCTTTATTTCCTGGTTCCTTTGAGTCCGTTGTTTGGTAAATATTGAATCGTGTGCAGAAGGATTATTTTTTTGCCTAAGCAAATAAAAAAGAAATTGAAAATACCTTTACTTTTAGTAGGTAAAAGAATTATTTAATAATTTGGCAACTTCTTAGTAAAGACTGTTACCAAAACATAGCATTTATTTTGAATGAGTGAGTATTCAGCTAATATTAAAATATTTTAATTTCCCAATATGAATTTTAGAAAATTTGGAGATTTTGGTTTTATTAAAGGGGTAATCTATTTCATCGTAGGCATCATTACTTATCCCGGCATAAATATTATAAACAAACTTCATGTTTTGGGTACTGAAAATCTAAAAAATCTACCAAAAAAAAATGTACTTTTTGTGAGTAATCACCAAACATATTTTGCCGACGTAATTGCATTTATCCATATTTTTTGCGCATACTCCTGGCGAAGGGAAAATAAGTTGGGTCTTCCATTTTATTTGTTGTGGCCCTTTACAAAAATAAAATACGTTGCTGCAGAAGAAACCATGAACAGCACAATACTTACAAGATTTTTTAGGCTGGCTGGTGCACTAACTGTAAAACGAACCTGGAACGAGGGAGGAAAAGAAGTGAGGCGTGGGTTAGACCCATCGGATACCCGCAAGATATTTGATGCATTAAAAAGTAATTGGGTAATTACGTTTCCGCAGGGTACTACAAAAGCATTTGCGCCAGGTAGAAAAGGGACTGCGCATATTATAAAACACAGTAACCCAATAGTAATACCTGTTGTAATTAATGGATTTTCGAGAGCATTTAATAAAAAAGGACTGGTTATAAAACGAAAAAATGTTTCTTTAAGTGTACGGTTTAAAGCTCCGTTGCAAATTGATCCTCAATTGCCATGCGAAGTGATAATGGAACAAATTATGAATGCAATTGAGCAAAGCAAAGAATTTATGCCCGGTAAAAAATTATCAACACCTGTTATTTTATAAAAAGTGCTTTTAATTCTTCTGCATCTTCCGGTTTCATTTTGCCACCAAGTATAAGTCTTATTTGTCTTCTTCTAAGGGCACCTTCAAACAGTTTTATTTCTTCTTCAGTTTCGGGAATTAATGAATTTATTTTTCGTGGTTTGCCATTGGGATCAAGTGCTACGAATGTGTAATATGCTTCGTTGCTTTTGTATCTGTATTGTTGTATAGCATCTTCCCCCCACACATTCATGTGTACTTCCATACTACTGTTAAATGCTCTGGTAACCGTTGCTTCAATGTGCACAACATTGCCAATTTTTATAGGCGTTTCAAAAGAAATATTATCAACAGATGCAGTAACAACCGGTGCGGCGCAATGTTTCATAGCGGCAAGTGCAGCAGCAATATCCATCCAATACATTAATCTGCCACCCATTAAATTACCAAAATTGTTTGTATCGTTTGGTAAAACCAATTCTGTCATTACGACCAACGATTGACTCGCTTTCTTTTCCATGCGTTAAAATTTTTGCAAAAGTAAGGGGTTAAGGTTTAGTGGTAACGGCACTCGGCCTATCATTACAAAATAAAAGTCTCTTATAAATTAGAAAAGTTACTTATTGCTAATTGCACACTGCCAACTATTACTTCTTACCGCGGCATTTATCGCTGCAATATTTTACTTCATCCCAAACCTTTTCCCATTTTTTTCTCCATGTAAATAGTTTGTTGCAAACGATGCAAATTTTTTGTGGAAGGTTTTCTTTTTTTATTTGTTTACCCAAGGTTTTCTTTTTAAGAATTTTTATTTTACATCGTCAAGGCTCGCTAAAAATTTTTCTGCAACTTCGTTGTGATGGTTTCTTTTTTCAGGCGCCATTTTATCGAAGGTATTAACCAACATCCCAAGCCTAGGATTTTTTTGAAAAAAACTTCTGTGAACATCCATAAAACGCCAGAATAAACCATCCCAGATTTCGCACCACGGTCCCTTTTTGTAGTCACTCATTTTGAGGACATAATTGCTTCCACTTATGTATGGCTTTGTTGTCATTAAACCACCGTCGGCAAATTGAACCATACCGTAAACATTTGGTACCATCACCCAGTCATAACTATCAACAAACATTTCCATATACCATTTATAAACTTCATCAGGGTCAAACTCACATAGCAACATAAAATTACCAAGCAACATTAGTCTTTCTATGTGATGAAGATAACCGGTATTTAATGTCTTTTTTATTACATTGTCTATAGGCTCAATGCCTGTTGTTCCATCCCAAAAAGATGGCGGTATTTTTCTATAAAATTTCCAATAATTTGTTGTTCGCTGTTTTACACCTTCTCTTGCATAAACAATTCTTATAAACTCCCGCCAGCCAACGATTTGCCTAATAAAACCTTCTGTAGAATTTAATGGTGTATTGTGTTTTTCAGCATATTTTAGAGCTGCATTTACAACCTGCTGTGGCGTTAATAGACCAATATTAATTAATGGGCTTAAAACTGAATGATGTAGTATGTTTTCATTCGCAACAATAGCATCTTCAAATTCGCCAAACTTTTCAAACCTGCCGGTTAAAAATTCCTTGAACCATTTTTCTGATTCATCAAAATTTATTGGGTAATTAAAAGTACCGGCTTCACCATAATTGTTGTTGAAATTTTTCTCAACATATTCTTTTGCTTCTTTTACATATTTATCTTCTTTGGGGAAATTTACTTGTGGCGGAATTTCCTTTGCCGGATACTTTTTTCTATTATCTGCATCATAACTCCACTGCCCACCCAAAGGGCCTTCATCCGGGCCCAGCAAAATGTTTCTTTTTTTGCGTTGAGCAATATAAAATTCTGTTTGAAAATAACGTTTTCTGCCATTAAAATAGTCATCACCATCTTTGGTTGAATTAAGAAAAGCAGGAGTGAGGTATTGTTCAATTGTAATCTTATTTTCTTCGCAAGATTGAGTAATCCTTTTGTTTAAACAGCTATCAACAACTTCAGTAAAATGGATCGCTTTTACCTGCTCCTTTTTTAAAAATGGAATTAATTTTCTAATGTCATTTTTGTCATCTGTGCTTTCAATGTATTCAACTTTATATCCTTCCAATGCTAAAAATGCAGCATAGCATTTCATTGCTGCACGATGTAATACAAGCTTTTGTTTGTGAAAATTTAAATGTTTGAAATATAAAAATTCTTCGACTAAGAAAACTTTCCGTTCTTTTGAAAGAGCAGGATTTTTTTTAAACAATTGATGCGGAAAAACAAGGGATATATCGCCCATAAGATTTATAGTAATTTGCTACAAATTAAGCTGTACTGATATTTTAAAAAAATGTAAGTTCCAATGTTCATTGCGAAAAGCAAAAAATATAAATAAAGAAATAAGCTACTTCGTTGCTTTTAGAAGAATATTTAAAATGGGCCGAGAGCTTGTCCTTTGTTTAAGAAATGAGTAATATCAATAAGTGCAAACATTTATAGAAGGGGTTTTAGTTATTTAGAAGTGTAAAAAAGTGGAAATCTTTTATACCTTTTCTTTTTACAAACGCAAGTAAATCTGCTTAAATTTGTACACAATTATTTATATGATATCTTTCGATAACACAGAATATGCTTTTGCTTATAAAACGGATAGTGAACTAAAAAAAGCTGATTTTTTATTTTCAACGATGGGTAAACCATGGCTTGTAAAAATGGGATTAACGTTGATGCCTTCTGCAATAAGACTTCAAATTCCTTTTACAAAAAAAATAATACGCAGTACAATATTCAGCCAGTTTGTTGGTGGAGAAACCTTGCCCGAAACCGCTGTGGTTGCTCAGAAACTTGGGAAGTATAATGTTGAAGTTATTCTGGATTATGGTGTGGAAGGTGGAAACGATGGCGAAATTGGATACGACAATGCAACAGACGAATTTATAAAAGTAATTACCTATGCTGCAACGCAGAAGAATATTCCTTTTATGAGTATAAAAGTTACCGGGCTTGTACGTTTTGGTTTGCTTGAGACTATTGATGCAGGCATGGGTGCAATAGAAGGAACATTAATGAAACGCTACAATGCTGTATTAGATGCACTTTCAGCCGATGAGTTATCGGAATGGAAAAGAGTGATTACAAGAATTACAAAAATATGTAAGGCAGGTATTGATAATAATATCGGTGTGTTGGTAGATGCAGAAGAGACGTGGATTCAAGACCCTGTTGATGCACTCACCATTTTGATGATGGTTGAATTTAATAAAGCAAAAGCTGTCGTTTACAATACGATGCAATTATACAGGCACGATCGTTTGCAATTTTTAAAAGACAGTTGCGAAGCTGCCAATGAAAAATCTTTTATACTTGGTGCCAAGCTTGTAAGAGGAGCTTACATGGAAAAGGAAAGAAAAAGGGCAAGCGAAAAAAAATATCCTTCGCCGATACAACCGAGCAAGGAAAGTACCGACAGAGATTATGATGATGCAGTAAAATTTTGTATAGAAAATATTGATAGGGTTGCAGTAATTGTAGCTTCGCACAATGAACAAAGTAATTTGTATGCGACACAATTATTAGATCAGCAAAACCTACCTCATAACCACCACCATATTCATTTTTCACAATTATATGGTATGAGTGATAATATTACATTTAATCTTGCAAAGAGTGGTTGTAGTGTAAGTAAGTATTTGCCTTTCGGTCCAATTGAAGATGTAGTACCATACCTTATGAGGCGAGCTCAGGAAAACAGTTCCGTATCAGGACAAATGGGCAGAGAACTGGCCCTAATAAAAAAAGAAACAAGTAGAAGGAAAAAAATTGGAAATAAAACTACTGAAGTTTCATAACTTTATTTTCTACCAATGCAAATACAGATTCTCCCGAGGTTGGTTTAATAGCAAATGTTCCTGTAAACTTTCCAAATGCCGGGAGAACAGCATATTTTTTAGCGAAGTAAAAGCAGGGTAAATTGATGGTTTGTTTTGCTATTCCACGCATAAGTACTGATGGGTGAATGTGCCCGCTAAAACAATAATCATTCTCTTTTGCTTCGCATTCATTTATGTCATGCGTAAACGAAAAATTACGAATAGATAAATGTTTTTTATGCACTACAATTGCTGCATTTTGATACCATTCATTTTTTAAAATATCGTGGTTGCCTTTTATTAAATGTATATCTACGCTGCTGATATCTTTTCTCCATTTTAAAAAAAGCTCATGTTCTTTGTTCATACCGCTGTGAAAAAGATCGCCAACTATAATTAATTTTTTAGCACTAAAAAGTTGAATTTCATTTAAAAGACGAAACAGGTCTTCTTTGTAAAGATTTTGTGGAATGGCAATACCGCTTTTGCGAAAATGACCACTTTTTCCAAGATGAAGATCTGATAAAATAAGGGCTTTTTCTTCTTCCCAAAAAACAGTGCGTTGTGCGGAAACTAAAAAATGTTCATTTAAAATGAAGTGGGAAAGAAAGGGCTGCATTAGCCTGTAAAGATACTACCATTTATCATTTTTATTAAAATAGGTTTTGTTATGTTTTAGCAGTTCGTTAATTTGTAAGTCTAAACTAATCAACTATGATTGAAACAAAATTTACGTCGGGCTCAGAAAATTTAAGTGAATTTGAAACCCACGCCTTGCCTCGTGGACTCAATGTATTAACTATTCTAACATTTATTGGTTCTGCAATTGGAGCAATTTTTACATTAGCAACGCCGTGGCTTATGAAATTTTCGCTTAACATGATGAACAAAGCTGCGGAATCAGGAACTGATTTAACACCAAAACAATCAGCAGATATGGAGGTTTCGAAAAGAGCTATAGAACTAACGCAAGCCAATATAGTTCCATTATTAGCCATTGGTATGGTTGGCATTGTGCTTTGTTTTGTTGGGGCTTTAATGATGCGAAAATTAAAAAAAGATGGATTTTGGATATACGTTTCGGGGCAGGTGTTACCAATAATTGGTAGTCTTGTGTTAATGGGAATGGCGCAGTTTACAGGTGTAACCAGCTATATAATGTTCCTTATACCTCTTGTTTTTATATTGCTTTATAGCAGGCAACGAAAATATTTGGTGAAATAATTCACAATAAAAAACGCCGAGATTTTCGGCGTTTTTATTTTTATTTTATAGATAGAATTTTAATCGTTGATAAAACTGTTTTTTATTTTGCCGATAAAATCTATTTCTACCATTCTTACTGCAATTTTTATCATATTTTTAAAAGCCACGTGGCTGCTGATACCATGACCAATAATAACAGGTTTAGCTACACCTAATACAGGAATACCACCATATGTTTCAAAGTTAAAACGCTCAAAATGTTCGTCGTTTATGTCGCGGCGTTTTACAAGGTCGTAAACACTTTCTGCAAGTTTTAAAACTACATTTCCTGTAAAACCGTCGCAAACCATAACTTCGGCTTTGTCAAGTAAAATATCTCTGCCTTCAATATTGCCAATAAAATTTAGGTGTTTGTTTTCTTTTAACAGAGGATAAGTAGCTTGCGCTAAAATATTTCCTTTGCCCTCTTCTTCTCCCAAATTAATTAGACCGGTCTTTGGGTTTTCTATTTTTAAAATATGCTCCGCAAACAATGTTCCTAATACTGCGAATTGGTTTAAGTGTTCGGCCTTGCAATCTGCGTTTAAGCCAACATCGACCAGTAAACCTAATGAGCCATTTTCTCTTGGAATATAAGCACCAATCGTTGGACGTAAAATGCCTTCTATTGTTTTTATGCTGAAAAGTGCACCAATCATCATGGCGCCTGTATTACCTGCACTTATAAAGGCATCAATTTTTGCAGTGGCAAGTAGTTTAAAACCGACAGCTATAGAGCTATCTGGTTTTTCTTTTAA
The DNA here is from genome assembly GCA_038227505.1 of Chitinophagales bacterium. Taxonomy (GTDB): domain Bacteria; phylum Bacteroidota; class Bacteroidia; order Chitinophagales; family Chitinophagaceae; genus Ferruginibacter. Next base: position 1,337 of record JBBRPX010000070.1, on the reverse strand, counting down.
AGCCTTAGTGGGGTGTTCATGCATTTCAATTACCTCTGAGGCATGTATAATACTATACAACTCTTCGGGCAAAGGGTGTAATTTAATTACTTTTTTAATTTCTTCTTCGTTGCCAATTAGTACTAATTGAATAGGGGTGGGATTATCAGCAAAATATGCTGCTGCTCCTTTAACCGCTTCAAGAGGGGCAAAGTCGCCACCCATCATATCTAGCCCTACTGTGACCATTGGTAAGAAAATTTAAAAATTCCAAAATCGAACCTGAAGTTAAGCAAGTCGACCCTGGAATAAAAGATTTTTTGAGTAAAATTATACAGCTCTCAATGGTGCTTTTTCTGACACCAATTTACCTTTGTAATATAATTTACCTTCACTTACGTGTGCACGGTGGCGTACATGGGTTTCGCCTGTAGTGCTGTCTACGCTAAGTGTAGGTTCTGTAGCCTTGTAGTGCGTTCTTCTTTTTGCACTGCGTTGCTGACTATGGCGCCTTTTTGGATTTGGCATGACTTTTTTTTTTAGTATTTGTTTAATGTAATCTTATGTAAATATCGGTTTATCATTGCTGTAAACCTTTAATTTTATTCTAATTGTTTTTAAACTTATCCAACCCTTTCCAAATTGAATTGCCTTGCTGCTCCTCAGTTTTAATCTGCATTGCCGCAAGTTTTTTTAAAACTTCTTCATTGCAAAGCGATTTACCATTTGCATCGTTACCACAAATATGTTGCATCGGAATACTAAGCATTACAAATTCATATAACCAGTCACTCACATCAATATGACTTTCAGATTTTGCAATGTAAAATACGTCGGCATCTTCCTCTTCGTCGTTTGCTTTTTGTGGTTCGTCTGTAAGTTTAACCACCATATTAAATTCATCCCAAAGATCTACTTTTAAAGGGTTTCCACATCTGTCGCAATTTACTTCGGCGTTGCCACCTACCACAAATTTTAATATGAGGAATCCATTGCTTTTATCTAAAGTTAATTTAACATTCGCAAAAATTTCATCAACGTTTTCACCCGCTTTTTCTTTAAAAAATTGTGTATCCAATTCGTAATTAAACTCATGAACACCGGGTTTTAATCCTACAAAAGCAATCTCAAACATACGCTTACTACCCATTGCATTCTTTTTAAAGGACTGCAAAAGTACATCATTTTATTTAAAATATATCCCTTAAATTGATTTCAAATTACTATTGTCCGAGATAATTTTTAAATGAAGGGTGGATTTTTATCCACCCTTTTATATTATACTTGTTCTGCAAAGAAAATTATAATATGGACAAATCTACAAATTATGTCGGACAGCCGATATTCACTCAGGTACT